>DATIGG010000543.1:0-11683 GCA_035454825.1 Thermodesulfobacteriota bacterium
TCCATGATCGATATCGATTTCGGCGATCTGATCGACTTTCTCGGAATTGACCCCCATACAAGAAGCATCATGCTTTACATGGAAAATGTCGTGAATGCAAGAAAATTCATGAGTGCTTCAAGGGGATTTGCCCACAACAAGCCGATCGTGGTGGTCAAGCCCGGGAGATTCCAGGAAAAGTCAAGACCCGCCCTCTCCCATACCGGCGCCCTCGTCGCCTGTGACCAGGTCTACGATGCGGCCTTTAAGAGGGCAGGAATCGTCCGGATCAAGGAGATTGCTGACCTGTTCAATACGGTTAGAGTTCTGACCTCCAGACACCTGCCGAAAGGGCCAAGGCTGGCGATCATCACCAATGTGGGTTGGGTGGGGATCATGGCCACCGATGCCCTGAAGGAATGGGAGGGGGAACTGGCAAAAATTTCCGACGGCACTTTTGAACATCTCCAATCCTTTTTGCCTCCCTATTGGAAGAAGGGAAACCCAATCGATGTCCTCTGGGATGCTGACGTGGACCGATATGTCAAGGTATTGAACCTTTGCCTTGCAGTCCCTGAGATTGACGGGGTTTTAATGATCTATACTCCCCAAAATGTGGCTGAGCCAGATGAACTGGCCAATGCCGTTGTCCAGATCGCTCAGAAGGCATGGAAGCCCATCATTACAGCATGGATGGGTGGGAAGGCCGTCCAGAAAGGAAGAGAGATCTTATTTGAGAACAATATCCCCACCTATGAAACTCCTGAAGATGCCGTGAAGACTTATCTCTACATGTATCAATACGAGAGGAATCTCGAGTCTCTCTATGAAACGCCCGCAGAGCTTCCCATCGACCAAGCTCCTCCTAAAAACAATTTGAAGGCCCTCCTCCGAAGAACTGTGAAGGAAGGAAGAACCATTCTGAGCGAGGAAGAGTCGAAAAGGTTCCTCATCAATTACGGAATCCCGACCATTAACTCCCGCACGGCTTACAATATTGAAGGGGCCCTGAGTATTGCAAAGTTCGTTGGATATCCCGTCGTCCTTAAAATTGTCTCCCCGGACATCACCTATAAAAGCGATGTGGGCGGGGTGGTGATGGGAGTCAGTTCGGATGAGCGGCTCAGCATTGAATACGACCGATTGATCAAACTGGTTGAAAGGAGTGCCCCCCAAGCAAAAATAGAGGGCGTCAGTGTTCAGAGGATGGTCGAGAAGATTGACTACGAGATTATCCTCGGAGCCAAAAAGGATAACGATTTTGGTTCGGTGATCCTTTTCGGGATGGGCGGCATCGGGGTTCAAATCCTGCGTGACTTTGCCATCAGCCTGACCCCGCTCAATCAATCGCTGGCAAGGAGATTGATGGAGGAAACCGAGGTCTACAAGATGCTTCAGGGCTACCGGGGAAAGATGCCGGCCGATCTTAGGCAGATCGAACAGATTATCGTCTCCTTTTCGAACCTTGTCAGCGATTTTCCTGAAATCGCCGAAATGGATATCAATCCTCTCGCTATCTCTGAAGGAAAGACCTATGCCCTCGATGCCAGGATCATCATCGACCAAAACTATATCAAAGAGAATAACCCATCCCAATATCCTCATCTGGTCATCACGCCTTATCCCACGAGGTATGTGACCACGTGGCGGTTACCCGATGGGACAGAAGCGATCCTCAGGCCCATCAAACCCGAGGACGAACCCTTAGGATATGAACTGCTTACCAGCCTTTCCCCTCAAACCTTCAAGGAACGATTTTTTCAACAGCCTCGGAAGATCACGCATGAGATGCTCATCCGTGTGTGTAACATTGATTACGATCGGGAAGTGGCTCTGGTCGCAGAGGTCCGGGAAGGACCCAAGCGAAGGTTTATCGGGATTGGAACCCTTGAGATTGATCCCGATTTTGGAAACGGAGAATTCTCAGTCGTCGTTCATGATGACTATCAAGGGAAAGGATTAGGCTATAAACTCATCGACACGCTCATTGGCATTGCCCAGGAAAAAGGGCTTGGAAAGTTTTTTGGGATCGTCCTCACCAATAACAGAAAGATGATTTCTCTCTGTAAGAAATTGGGGTTTCTGGCTAAACATTTGCCCGAGGGTCTGAGCCTGGTGGAGTTACATCTAAAATGAACCTTTCGACTCCCTGGCCTGAAGGCCGGGGCTTGCTCAAGGTTCACCCTGAGCCGCGCTTCCTTTGCCGCCTTCAAAAGCCGGGCTTCGCGCGGTCGAATGGGTGAAAACCCCGTCTATCTTTGATAACAGAATTTTGATCGGACCGGCTATGGATCAAACGCGTATGCTCTCGTTGACAAGGGATAAGGATAAGACAGAGAACAAAAATGCCGTAACGATGGAATTTCACATTTCACGGAAAGCCCGGGATCTTTATCAATTCGATGAATCTCTCTTCGCCCTCAGCGGGAATGTCGTCTTCCCCAATTTCCGCGCAGTAAGAATCTTTGTTCAAAGAATCAACCAAAAAAAGGACCTCGTCCGTTTCCCGGAGCAGACTGTCATTCCTGGACAGATCAATGCGATGGGACTGATTGACGAGATCTTACATTATGTGCTGGCTTTATATCGCAATGAGCAGAATCGGCAGGTGATGCAGGAAGCATTGGATCAGCTTGATCAAACGTGGGGAAAACCTGCTGTGGAAAAAGCTCTTCGCAAGTTTTCCGAAGAGTTCCCACCCCTGGCGGTCTACCGCAATGAAATTGACCTAAATGTTTATCTCGATGGAGAAACCGATGGGGTGCCTCACCGGCAAATCGTTCTCGAAGAGATGCTCATGCTCTGGCTGGCCAATATGAATCCGGCCTTTTCACCCTTTCTTGAACTGTTCGATGACGCTGCGCTGGAAAGAGAAACATCTTATCCCAAAATCATGGGGAGTTTGAAAGATTTCTTCGATTCCCAGCCTTTCTACGGTCCTGACCATCAGAACCTGATCGAGATGCTTCGAAGCCCTGCCCTGGCCGTTCCTCACTCGCTTGATGGTCAGCTTGAATATATCCGGGAACGATGGGGTTCCTTGCTGGGCGACTATTTTTATCGCCTGCTCAGCAGCCTGGACCTGATCAGAGAAGAACAGGTTGCAGAAGAAAGAAGGAGAGCCCATTGGGAACGTGCTCCCGCTCAGGTCTATGATTTCTCTCGAATGGAATTTGAATCCGAACGCTTCAGCGCTGATTTGGATTGGATGCCGCGGGTGGTCCTCATGGCTAAGAATGTTTACGTCTGGCTGGATCATCTCTCCAGAAAATATCAGCGTCCCATCCACCGCTTGGATCAGATCCCGGATGAAGACCTGGACACCTTGGCTCGCTGGGGGTTTTCGGGTTTATGGTTGATCGGCTTGTGGGAGCGAAGTCTGGCGTCAAAAGAAATTAAACAGCGGATGGGGAACCCTGAGGCCGTGGCTTCTGCTTATTCTCTCTTTGACTATCAGATTGCGACAGACGTCGGGGGCGAGGAGGCCTTCCGGAATCTCAAAGATCGGGCCTGGCAATGCGGGATTCGCCTTGCCAGCGATATGGTGCCAAACCATGTTGGAATCGATTCTCGATGGGTCATCGAGCATCCGGATTGGTTCATCTCCCTAGAGGAGAGCCCCTACCCTGCCTATCGATTCAATGGATCGGATCTTTCCTGGCATGGAGAGGTGGGAATTTTCATTGAAGACCATTATTACGACCGAAGCGATGCCGCGGTCGTCTTCAAACGGGTCGATCGCCGAAACGGGAATGAAAAATATATCTATCACGGAAATGATGGGACCCGGATGCCTTGGAATGACACCGCACAATTGAATTTCTTGAAGGAGGAGGTGCGGGAGGCTGTGATTCAAACCATCCTCCACGTGGCCAGAAATTTTCCCATCATCCGTTTCGATGCGGCCATGACCCTTACGAAGAAACACTATCAGCGCCTCTGGTTTCCGGAACCGGGAACAGGGGGAGCCATCCCTTCGCGGGCCGAGCATGGCATGACGAAAGATCAGTTTAATCAATTCATGCCAGAGGAATTCTGGCGTCAGGTGGTGGACCGGGTGGCTCAGGAAGCGCCGGATACCCTGCTATTGGCAGAGGCCTTCTGGCTTCTGGAAGGGTATTTTGTCCGGACCCTTGGGATGCACCGGGTCTATAACAGCGCCTTCATGAACATGTTGAAAGACGAAGAGAACGCCAAGTATCGATCGGTCATCAAGAACACTTTGGAATTCAATCCTGAGATTCTCAAGCGGTTTGTCAACTTCATGAGCAACCCGGATGAAGAGACTGCGGTGTTCCAATTTGGCAAAGGAGATAAATACTTTGGAATTTGCATGATGATGATCACCCTCCCGGGCCTTCCGATGTTTGGCCATGGACAAATTGAGGGATTCTCTGAAAAATATGGAATGGAATACCGCTATGCCAAATGGGACGAGCAGCCGGACTGGGATCTGGTCCAGCGGCACGAGCGGGAAATCTTTCCGCTCATTAAACGGCGTTACTTATTTGCCGACGTAAAAAATTTTCTGCTCTATGACTTCTTCGCGCCCGAAGGTTATGTCAATGAAAATGTCTTTGCTTATTCGAATCGCGTAGGAGATGAACGGGCCTTGGTGATCTTTAATAACAAATACGAAGACGCGAAGGGTTGGATCCGGACTTCCGCTGCTTATTCGATCAAATCCGGGGAAGGAGATGAACGAACCCTCATTCAGAAGACACTCGGACAGGGGCTGGGTCTGACCGCTGATGGATCCTGTTTCTGCATCTTTCGTGATCATGTCACTGGTTTGGAATATATCCGGAACAGCAAGGAGTTATGGGAAAAAGGGCTGTATGCGGAACTGGGGGCCTTCAAATATCAGGTTCTCATCGATTTCCGGGAAGTGCAGGATAACCAGTGGCATCAATATTCGCGACTTGCAGCCTACTTATACACCCGCGGAACACCTGATATCGAGGAGACATGGAAAGAGATTCTTTTGCAACCACTTCACCATGCCTTTAGGGAACTATTGAACCAGCGTATCATTTCCAGGGTCATGGGTGCTCGATTAAGGGAGGACCTCACTCCTTCCCCTCCCCCCTATGGGAGGGGTCTTCAAAACCTCCTAAATGAAATTGAACAAAAAACAGTAAGCTTCCTCCGCGAGGCCAAAAAACAGAGCGGCGGCTCAGGGGATGAAACCCTCATCGCTAAAGAAATAAGAAGAAAACTGGAAACAATTCTTCAATTAGCAATCATGGCCGATCGATTTCCTTGGACCATTTCGAAACAGGAAAGAACTGTAATGGAATTTCTCCAGGAAAACCTGATCGATACTCCGTCGGTCTGGGGCACTCTTCTGGGTTGGTTATTTATCCATCGTGTCGGAAAAATAGTGGACCTTAAGAATTTTCAGGAACAAAGTCGGACCCTGATTGAGGAATGGAGATTAGAAAGGATCCTTGTCAACCAATTGCTCGATTCAGGATTAGAGGAAGGATCGGCCCAGAGACTCGTCCCTTTAATCAAAGTCCTTACCCGCCATCAGACGTGGTTTGAAACAGGACGACCTGATGAAAATCAGGCTTTCAAAGTTCTGGATTCACTACTCAAAGACAATGAGATTCAGAAATTTATTCAGGTGAACCGACACGATGGAGTTTTATGGTTCAACAAGGAATCCTTTGAGGAGCTGTTATTCTGGCTGATGCTGACTGCAGTGGTCGAGATCGGCTCCAGTCCTCTGCGTTCGCCTACCCAAGTTGTGAAAGAAATAGACAGGTGCTATGAGATCATTCAAGGAATCCAAGAGGCTGAGGAGAAATCGAATTACCAGGTCGAAAAACTCTTATTGGCAGTAAAACAGGGATAATTCTCTGTTGGATAGATGTGTGATACAGAGGCAAAGTCGCAAGATTTTGAAACCGGCTTGACCGGACAAGCTTTTTTGAAGTGAAAATCTAAAGGGTATCTGCTGATGTATCTCGACTTTCATGGATTCCGGGAAAAACCTTTTAATTTAACTCCGGACCCACGCTTTGTATTCCTGAGCAAGAATCATAAAGAAGCATTCGCGCATCTTCTCTATGGCATTAAGAATCGTGTGGGATTCATTGCTCTGACCGGGGAGGTGGGATCGGGCAAGACAACGATCTTGCGAACTCTCCTCAGCCAGCTTGACGCAGATCATTACCGTACGGCTTTGATCTTCAATCCCTGTCTTTCACCTACCGAGCTTCTTCAAAACATAAGCCGGGAATTCGGCATTACAAACCATACTTCAAACGACTCCGCACTCCTCGATCCTCTCAATCGATTCCTTCTCCAGCAAAATGCCGAAGGTCGCACCGTTGTCCTCGCCATCGATGAGGCCCAAGATTTGGAAACCCAGGTGTTAGAACAGATCCGCCTGATCTCGAACCTGGAGACAGACAGGGAAAAACTCATACAGATCATCCTGGCGGGACAGCCCGAATTCATTCAGATTTTGAATAAGAAGGAAATGCGGCAGCTCAGCCAGCGGATCACCGTGCGATATCATTTACAACCCATGGACTTCCAAGACACCGTCGATTATATAAACCATCGCCTTAAAGTGGCCGGAGGAAAGGAGAGGGATATCTTTTCAAAGAGGTCGCTGAAACGAATATATGCCTATTCAACGGGGCTGCCGAGACTTGTCAATGCAGCTTGTGACAGGGCGCTATTGACGGGCTACACCAGAGATGCGACAAGGATAGACTCCCGAATTGTGGCGGCCGGGGTGAAAGATATAAGGAAAAATATGTCGCCTTATAGCCCGAAACGGCGTTTTGTTCTGATCCCGACGACTGTCATGCTGGCCGTCCTTTTTGCGGGAATCATCTATCTTAAATGGGATGATATGACCAACCTGTTCAATCCACATCAACAGATTAGAGCACCGGGAGGAGATCAATCCATAGCAGATCCGGTTATAACGGGTGAAGAACTCTTCCGTGCCATGGTGGCTGAACTCGGGAAGGTCACCGAAACAGAAAGTGCTCGAAGAGCCTTTAACCAGTTGGCCGGCCTCTGGAAGGTTCCGTCTATCTCCGAAAATAGCAAATGGAACCCCTCGGATAGGATGGGACACGCAGCCGAGGAAAGGGAGTTACGTGTGTACAGATTTTCAGGAAATTTGGGAGCTTTGCTTCGGCTCGATTACCCTGCCGCACTGGCGCTAACCCTACCAGGCATTCAGGGGAAACGGTTTATTTCGCTGGTAGGAATGAAGAATGAGAAGCTTCTTATCGACCCGCCGATTGCCGGGAGAAGTTCCCTTTCATACAAGGAACTCGAAAAGCACTGGTCCGGCCAGGGCTTCCTTCTCTGGAAGGATTTCTCGAACCTTCTAACGAGGGTATCATCAGAGTCAAAGGGGAACCAAATTAGGCGGTTTCAAGACCTCCTCAGAGAAGTAGGAGCCTACAGTCGGTCTTCAACGGGTGTTTATGATGACCAAACCTTGTTGGCCATAAAAGAGTTTCAGTCGTCAAAAGGAATTGAACAGGACGGTATCGTAGGAGGTCAAACCCTGATGGTCTTATATCGATCGATTGACCGTTTCGGAGTTCCAAGACTCACAGTGGAGCGGAAATGAGTGTAATACTCGATGCGTTAAAAAAACTTGATCGGGAAAAGTCATATCGCGGGAACGGGACACCCAATATCGTAGCGGAGGTTCTGAAGCCTGATCTGTCCCATCCTGTGAAAAGAATCCGGCTGTACTTTCTCATCGTCGCTCTCACAGTCCTCACCACTCTCGCCGCAACTTATGCTGTGATGGTAAAGTTCGGATTCCTGCCAAGACCATCGCCCTCTATAGATGTGCATCCCCCCTCGTTAAATCAACCGATTGCACCCGCTCCTCTGGAGTCCAAATTGCGGATGGAATCATCCCCTGGGTCTGTAACTCCTCGTGCCGAGAGTCAGCAGGTTGCTCCTGCTGCCGTTTCGCGCGAACCGATCAGAGACGTTCGAGAAAAAGAAAATCAAATTCATCCGAAAATAGAAGCCCCTGCAGAAGGCAAGATTCCTGTTGAAGCCAAAACCCCTGTTGAAATAAAACCTCCTGATGAACCCAAACCTTCTGCTGAAACCAAAACCCCTGCGACCTCCCTGGATGAAAAGAAAGCCGTTATGCCTGAAAAGGTAGAGGCTGCTCCCGGGAGTGTGAAAAAAACTGTTGAACCCACTCCGAACGTGTCTCCGACGACTCCGCCAACGTTAAAGTTGTCTGCGATCGCCTGGTACGAAGACCCTTCCATACGCTTCGCCATGATCAACGGTATAAAAGCCACCGAGGGATCAGAAATTGAAGGAGTGAAGGTGGTGGAGATCAAACCCACCAGTGTCCGCTTCTTACATAACGGCCGCTATTTCGAAATTTCCATGACGTGGTAGGAGAAACACCGCCGAGGATTAAGTTTCGGCTGGCATTTGATACGTTCAGGAAAAATCTATCAATCCTTTATTTCGGGAAAGAGTCTCTATTTACGACCGGTTGCCTTTTGGGTTTCCCTCCTGGTACGCCGAACACGGCTAAAGGATTCGTTTCTGCCATATTGCCTTTCCCGAGCCTGTTTTGAAATATTGTTCAAGTTCGATCGCCCTTGACTTGTCCTTAACAGCAACATATGCTTCAAGCGTAAATGGGATTCTACACTTTGTCGACTCAACGTTAGCAGAGTTGTGCTCTGACAAACGTCGCTGAAGATCATTTGTCGAACCGATATAGAGTTTGTTATCTCTACTACTCCTTAGAATATAGACAAACCACATCTTTACTCGGATGGCCTGCCAACCGAAGCTTTAGCGGCCAACTAGGCGTTTGTCCCAATTCCCTCGCCGAACTCAACATTCGCCTGTTCCTTCAATAACTCTCCCATCCACACTTAAGCTTGGTTGGCTAAAGAGGATGGCTTGCCATCCGAAGCCTTGGCATAGGTTGGCGGAGAGGGTGGGATTCGAACCCACGGTCCGCGGTTAAGCGAACAGCCGATTTCGAGTCGGCCCCGTTATGACCACTTCGGTACCTCTCCTTGATTCAATGAAATTGAATACCTTCAACTCTTGACCTATAACCACTACAACTTGCCGGTCATTCCATATTACAATTGCTTCTCACCATCTTAACTTAACCTCAACCCGATCTTACCCATAGCTCCAGCCTTAGCCTCTTCGGTCCTTAAAAAAAGCTCTCAGAACTTCGGCACACTCCTTCTCGAGAATTCCTCCTTCAACCTCCACTCTGTGGTTGAGACTGCTGTCATCCAGAAATCGAAATTTCGACTCCACAGCTCCAAACTTGGCTTCCAATGTTCCGAAGACAAGTCGGGATACCCTGCCATGGACCATGGCAGAGGCACACATGGGACAGGGCTCAGCCGTCACATAGATTATGGTATCGTTGAGCCGATAATTTCTTAGTGCCTCCCCCGCCTTCCTCAGGACAAGGATCTCAGCATGGGCCGTAGGGTCGTTATGCTCAATGCAGCGGTTATGATCCCTTGCAAGGATTTGTTCTCCTTTGACTAAAATGGCTCCCACGGGGACTTCTCCGTTCTGACCCGCCTTTTCGGCCTCCTCCAGGGCCAATCGCATGTAAAGTTCATCTCTGATTTTGTCAATGATCATCTGCACTTACTGATTTGCCAACCGATTTTAACAAGAATCAGGATGTCGCGCAACAGGACCCTTTAGGCTCAAACAAAATAATCAGTGCAAAATGTTCAATTGGCAATTGGCAATTAGCACTGACAGCGAGAACTAATTTTAATTCTCCAAATCATAATTGCGGCCTCGTCTCAGCCCATGGGGATGGGCGGATTGGAGAAACGTTAGGGCGGAACCTACAGAATTGAACCACATAGGCTAAGTCTTCTCAATCACGCTGATTTACCAAAAAGGAAAGGTTACCTATAACATCTGATGACCCGCATCCTAAAGTTTCGACAAGCCGCCCATCCCCATGGGCCGAGACATAGGTTCCCAATTTTTTCACACTTTCTGCGGGGTTATGAAAATCCGATCTTTCCTTTTGGCTCTTCGGCGATCTGAATCGTCCCAAAGGACTTTTCATATTTTGAAATGTTATCTCGAAGGGCCTCGAGGACTCGCTTCATGTGTCCTGGACTGACAATAACCCTCGCCGTAACAGTCCCCGTTGGCGGAGCCACCATGATAAAATCGAGGATGAATTCCTCTTTCGTGTGAGAGACGACCATGTTATTTGCATAGACGCCCCCCTGAATCTCTGGTGGAAAGCTGATTTTGATCTCTTTGGGTCCTGAACTCTCTGGCATGATTTGTTCTCCTTAAGTGAGCAAGCATGGAGCTCACAGTTGAAGCCGTTTCTTTTCGACTTTAATCTATTTTAGACGTTTGTCAAGAATTAATGTCGCCAACTTGCAATCCCTCAGGCTCAGGTTCGATTGGATCGGGGAATGACGACACAGTCGCTCGGAGGAGGAGTTAAAAGAACCGCTGATTTAGATAGAGATAGGACGAGACGATTGTGGGGTTTTGTGAGGGCGAGACGACTCGATCAAGTGTGACTTATCTGGGGATGATTCTTTCCTTTATGGGATGATCTGCCTCCTGGGTTCGACCGAAAAGCTCGACGTAAAGAACCCTGGGAAACCCTCTCAATATTTCCTTTGATTCTATGTAGACTCTTTCCAGAATACTTTGTTTGCCATTGATAGAGACTAAAGCCTTGAAAGAACCACCGATCCTTTCGACGACGATCTCCCGTTGTTTGAGAGCGTGCAAAAGAATCCTGAACTTGTTCTTCTCAACTTTCTCTTGGGAATCAATTCCATAGGCATATTTTCTCTCCATCGTGGTGAGTTCTTCCTGCCCGCCATCTTCCATAATCCAATAAACCGTAACAGGACTTGAATCAGGAAGATCATTGTTTTCCATAAGGCGCACATCATACTGTACAAGGTTCTTGTTTTTACTCCGTTCGATAGAGAAAAGATGATCGGTCCTGTTCCAGGAAATAGCAAAAACAGGCCACGAGACAAAGCTGAGAATTAGAAAGAGCAAGACAAGTACGAACCACTTCATGGAATACCCCTCCTGTAACTTAAGTGAGCCATTCTGGAGAGGCTTACACCTGCCCTTCTTCACGTCCGGCCGGACAGAAAATGGAGCCTCGTGGACAAAGTCCTTATTCCTCTGCGAGGGGTATAAAAAAAACAAGGCTGAAATCTTTTGGCCAGCCTTGTTTTTTCGACACTTTTCAGCCCTCAGATAAGCTTAGCGTGTTTCGAATGGTTTCGTGATTCTGCCTTTATAACACAAAAGAAGACCAAAGACAATGGCCCCAAATCCAAGCCTCATGATTGATCTCCCTCATGTGCCAGAAGAGTTTTCTTACCCTTGACGCCCCACCCTTAACCACCAAGACCGCCACCCCTGCGTACCACTCTACTCCGACGACTCCTGGCATTCCAAAGCATCCCGGATCTCCTTTACGATAGGACCATCCTCCTTCCAAAGGTGGCAGGTATTGATGAATTTTCTTATGGTCTGTTCACGAAGGCCCATCTTCCCTCTTTCCGCGCCATAGGCTGTCCAGTATCCCTGAACGGCGGACTCTCCCATAGCGATGACGAGGCTCGTCAGGTGTGCACACCCCTTTATGCCTCCGATGGCCTTCTTTACCTTCATGCTGTAACCCGGGGCG
>DATIGG010000544.1:0-4013 GCA_035454825.1 Thermodesulfobacteriota bacterium
AAGAGGTTCCGCTCCAAGGCTTTTTCCAGTGTTTCCGCTGGGTCTGTCATGGCGATTTTTTTGCAACAATGAGGTTAAGAAAGGGAGGTTAGAAAGAGATGACGCAAGACCATAACGACAATATTCAAGAAATGTATCGCAGGGCAAGAGAGGCCTTTGAAATCGTCGAATACTGGCCCCAGGAGAAGGTTGACGAGATGTGTGCTGCTGTTGCCTGGGAATGGCAGAAAGACGAAAACGTCAAGGCCGTGGCAAAGCTGGCCGTGGATGAAGGCAAAATTGGCGTTTACGAAGACAAAATTAATAAGATCAGAAGCAAGGTGCGGGGCAGCATGTCAGATTTTCGCGGGGTCAAGACCTGCGGGCTGGTAAGGGAGGACAAGAAAAGAGGGTTGAAGATCTATGCGAAACCCATTGGAGTGGTTGCCAATGTCGTTCCCATGACCAATCCTGAGGGAACCGTCTGTACGATTGGTCTCAGTCTCTTAAAGACCAGAAACGCGATGATCTGTTCTCCCCATCCGCGGACGAAGCAATGTTCTTACCTTACGGTTGAAATCGGGAGGAGAGCTCTCAAGAAGATTGGCGCACCTGAAGACCTGTTTCAATGCATCGCAAATCCAACGAATGAAACGACTTCCGAGTTGATGGCAAGATGTGATTTCGCCATGGCAACAGGCGGCGCAGCCTTGATCAAGGTGGTTTATAAGGCAGGTAAACCCTCCCATACCGTTGGGGCCGGAAATGTCGTATCGATCGTGGATGAAACAGCCGATCTGCCGGCAGCCGCCAACAAGATCATGCGCTCCAAGACCGCCAACAATTCCACCTCCTGTTCTTCAGAAAATGCCGTGGCGATTTACGAACCTATTTATGACAAGTTTATGGGCTTTCTCCAGAAGGAAGGCGGATATCTGTGCAGTACGGAAGAACGAGAAAAGATAAGAAAGGCCCTGTGGCCTGACGGGAAGACAATTAACCGGGATATCTTCGGGAGATCGGCCGCTTTCATTGCTGACGCAGCCGGGATCAAGATTCCCGCTGGGACAAAGTTCATGATGGTCATGGGAGAAAAGATCGGCCCTGAAGACAGGTTCTCTGGAGAGAAATTGAGCCTGGTTCTAACCGTATGGAAATGGAACGATTTTGGCGAAATGCTTAACCGCCTCGAAAAAATCCTTGAATTCTCGGGGATAGGCCATTCTGTTTCCCTCCACAGCACCCGGGTGGACCGCATGGAGGAGCTTGCCATCAGGGCGAAGGTTGGAAGAGTGGAATGCAACATGCCCCATTGCCTGGTCAACACGGGAAGCTGGTATAACGGTCAGATCTGGACCGAAAGCCTTGGGTGCGGAACGTGGGCCGGCAACATGACAAGTGAGAATATCAACTACCGGAATTTTCTTAACTATACCTGGCTTTCAGTTCCCGTTGAAGAGCACATTCCTTCCGACGAGGAACTCTTTGGAGACTATTTTAGAAAGTGGGGGAAAGATTAGTCCGAGAGGATTTTGCTCCTGAAGTACCCCGTGAGAGACCCATTAGAGTCTGTTAGAGCTATGTAATCTATTGAATTTAAAGGCTCTTATTAAGAATAAATCGTAGGAGGGACAAAGAGATGGATAAAATTGGCATGGTGATGTTTGACCTTTCCGGGACGACAGTCTATGACGACACAGGGGTAAGAGACTGTCTTTACCAGGCAGCGAAAGAATATAAGCTCAGAACCACCCCGGAAGAGATTCTCTACCACATGGGAACAAACAAGATCCATCTCTATCAGTTTCTGATCGCCAGGGAGATGGGGAAGAAGATCGAGATCGAAGATTTCGAAAAAATCAAGGATCCAGAGACCTATGATCAGGCCAAAAAGGTCTTTGACCGGTATCAGGAGATCATGATCAACCATTACAAGAAAGAGTGTAGAGAAATCCCCGGGGCATCGGACACGTTCCGCTGGTGTCACAAGCATGGAATCAAGGTGGCCACGGATACCGGGTTTCACCGAATCATTACCGATGCGATTATGGAGGGTTTGGGCTGGGTGAAGGAAGGGTTGGTTGATCTTGCAGTGGATGTCGAGCATATTCCCGGGGAGATCGGACGGCCTGCACCCTTTATGATTTTTTATGCGATGACCAAGCTCAATATCCAGAGTGTTCAAGAGGTGATCAAGATCGGGGATACACCGGCAGACATGCTGGAAGGACGCAATGCAGGATGCCGGGGTGTCGTGGGCGTTCTGAGCGGCCCCCGCCCGGTGACGGACTGGGGAAGATACTGGCACACTCACGTCATTCCCAGCGTGGCCGATTTACCAGAACTCATTGAAAAGGAATTTCTATAATATGGAAAGGAGAATAGGATGGATCCTTTGAAAATTGCAGAAAATGAAAAGAAGTATGTTATCCATAGCTGGATGGCCCAGAGGGACTTTAAACCTTTCATCGTCACGGGCGGAAAAGGGGCGGTCATCTGGGATGATACAGGGAAGAAGTATCTTGACTTCTCTTCCCAGCTTTTCAATGTTAACATCGGACACCAGCATCCCAAGATCATTGCTGCCATCAAAGACCAATTAGATAAGCTCTGCTACATCGGTCCCGGACCAGCCAACGAGACCCGCGCCGAGCTCTGCCGCATCCTGGCAGAGATCACCCCGGGTGATTTAGTGAAGACCTTCCTTTCCTCAGGTGGTGGGACAGCCAATGAAAACGCGATCAAGATCGCAAAGGCATACACTGGAAGGCCAAAGATCATCTCCCGGTGGCGTTCTTACCACGGAGCCACATATGGGGCCATGTCGATCACTGGAGACCCTCGGAGACTTCCCAATGAGCCAGGCATTCCAGGGATGGTCCGCATCTGGGACCCTTTCTGCTATCGGTGCTTTTTCGACAAGACCTATCCCCAGTGTAACCTCTTCTGTGCTGACCAGATCCGGGAGGTGATTGAGGTGGAGGGCCCGAAGACCATCGCAGGGATTATTGTTGAGCCCATTACAGGGAGCAACTGCCGGATCATTCCTCCGGACGGCTATATGCAGAGGCTCCGTCAGATCTGCGACGAGTACAAGATCCTGCTGATCACGGACGAAGTGATGACCGGGTTCGGTAGGACGGGAAAGATGTTTTGCTGTGAACACTGGAACGTGGTCCCGGATATCATGACCCTGGCCAAGGGGATCAACAATGCGGTCCTCCCACTCGGGGCCACCGTGGTCCGGAAACCGATTGCAGACTTTATGGATGAACACATGTTCTGGGGCGGGCTGACCCAGTTTGGAAACCCGACCTCCTGTGCGGCGGCGATTGCAGCGATTCAAGTCTATAAAGAAGAGGGAATCGTCGAAAATTCCAGGGTCCTTGGAATCAAGCTGCTGACTGAGCTTGAAAGGATGAAGCAGAAACATCCAAGCATTGGAGACGTGCGCGGGCTGGGGCTCTTTGCTGCGATTGAGTTCGTCAGGGATCAAAAGACCCGTGATCCCGTTATTCCCTGGACTGTCGAAAATTATGAGAAGAAGAATCCCACGATGAGCGCCATCTTAAATCAGATGAAGGCGGACGGGGTTACCGGTTATAGCCGCTGGAATGTCCTCTTTATTGCGCCGCCTCTCTGCATCACAGAAGAACAGTTGATGGAAGGACTCTCCGTAACGGATAAGGCCATCAACATCATGGATGATCTTGTTGCAAAAAATAGTCAGCCCCATGGTTAAACTCTTATGGTGATTCTCGGAATCTGATGAGACCCATCGAACGGAAGGATGGTCATTCAGGGTCCATCCAGATGGAAACGAGGATGACTTTTTTCGAAAATATGCGTAAAAGGAGGGTATCATGGAGAGATTAGCATCGAGAAGTCAGAGCATGAACAGGGTCCTTTCGTTTTTTCTTATTGGAATGCTCTTATTGGCAGGTGTTGGGATTTCCGATGCCGCTCAGTTCGTGCGGATCAAATCCTCATCAATCGGTGGAACGTGGTATGCGGGCGGCGCGGCTTGGGCAAAG
>DATIGG010000545.1:0-3781 GCA_035454825.1 Thermodesulfobacteriota bacterium
GATAAGGTCCTCTACATCTCTGGCACTGATATTTTCTCCGCCCCGGATGATGATGTCCTTCCTTCGGCCCGTGAGGATTAGATGTCCCTGGCTGTCGAATTTGGCGATGTCTCCGGTCTGATAAAACCCTTCCGATGTAAAGGCCTCTCTGTTCTCGGCCTCGGATTTGTAATACCCCTGAAAGATACAGGGGCCCCTCGCTACCAGTTCTCCTTCCCTTCCTTGAGAGAGGTCATTCCCATTTGGGTCGATGACTTTGAATTCGTCGTAAGGGCAGATTGGCCATCCGATCGTGTGAAGAACGATCTCCTCCGGGTCTTCATATCTTGTCTGTGCACAGGGACCTTCTGAACTGCCATAAACGTTATAAAACTTACATCCGAGCCTCTCGTAAATCTTACGAATCAATTCTGCTGGGACGTGGGATCCGGCGCCCGCGATGACCTGGAGTGAGGAAAGATCGTACCGGGAGAGGTCAGGATTGTCCACAATCTGCTGGAGCTGCGCCACGACCAGGATCGTAGTTGTCACACGCTCCTTTTCGATTGCCTCGAGGATCTTTTGGGGCCGGGTGGAGGGGATCATGACCACTTTGCCTCCTGTTAGGAAGGAAGGGTTCAGGGAAACTTCGATGGCCATATTATGAGTCACAGGAGTTGCGATCAATGTGATATCGTGAGGGCTTCTTTGCCAAGCTTTTGCACGATATTCAACATTACAGAGCCAATCGTTATGAGTTCTTGGGACGAGCCTGGGAAGGCCCGTTGTTCCCCCCGTTGGCATCAAATGGCAGATCTCCTCAGGATCGGGCCGAAAGGACTGGAGATAGTCTCTGGGATATTGTCTTAAATCTACTTTTTTCAAAAAGTCAGTGAAAGAGAGCGTTCTCTCCGGCAGCGGTCCGTTACCCCGTTCACGTGAGTCAATGATGAGGATATGTTTTAAAAGCGGCTGA
This sequence comes from Thermodesulfobacteriota bacterium, assembly GCA_035454825.1. Classification (GTDB taxonomy): domain Bacteria; phylum Desulfobacterota; class BSN033; order BSN033; family UBA1163; genus DATIGG01. The sequence goes on from DATIGG010000545.1 coordinate 956, forward strand.
TGGGAACGGATCGACTCGATCATCGGAATATAATCGGTCTTCTCAAATCGGAGGGGGAGAATCCAGGCCTTGGCCTCAGTTATCTCACAAAAGTGCTCCATTTCCCTGTGAGAAAATCGAGGGATACACATGACAGGGATGGCTCCAATCTTATGGAGGCCGTAATAGGCATAGACAAACTCTGCCCAGTTTGGAATCTGGAGGAGAACGCGATCCAACCTTTTGATTCCCAATTCCAAGAAAGCAATGGCCGCTCGATCCGTCCATTCTTGGAGTTGCCGGTACGTCAACCTCACTTCACCTGCCACGAGAGCTTCCTTATGAGGAAAGACGTCACAGCTTCGATCCAGCATCTCTCCCAAAGGAATTCCTAACCACCATCTTTTTTCATAGTAGTGGTGAATGAATTCTTTTGGGAAAGGGTTTGTTCCCTCGAGAACCATAGCTTACCGTGATGCTTGGAGAGAAAGTCTATTTGGAAGAAGGTAAATAAGATATCAGTGCAAAGCGAAAGTACCATCCGGTAACTTCCGTTTACACGTTATAAAAAATCCACAAGGCTGTCAAGTTTTTTTCCTCTTGCCCTCGCCCTCATCGTCATGACCTGCGTGGTCATCCCGAAGGTTCCATTTAGAGTGATTTATAGCGGCGTCTATCCCTTTCTCATCAGCCTCGGCGTTACGGCCGCTCTCCTTTTTCTCTTTCCCCAACTGGCCCTCTGGCTTCCCAATCTTCTCATGAGGTAAAGGAAGCCTTTACAGAAACCTTATTGGATCGGGAAACAAAGGTGGAACGGTTGCCAACAGGCAAAAGAGCTGTTGTCGTTTCTCTTGAGGAAGCTGTTGGCCTTTCAATAGATGCACGCATCCAGTATGGACAGAACCTGTTCAAGCACGCTCTCTGAAGCCCTCCCGATGCGCTTCGCCTTCCGGGCGTGGAAATCAATCGATTTGACTTGCTCAACCATGACGAATCCCGTGACTCTTGGATCGTTCACAACGGCTACGTGGAAGGGGAAACTCCGATCTGTATTGGTGAGTGGGCAGACAATGGCGAGACCTGTATGGCTGTTGAATAGGGTGTTGCTCACAACCAGGGCAGGCCTACGGCCTCTTTGTTCATGGCCAGATTGCGGGTCAGAGGTGACAGCAATGAAGTCACCTTTTTGGGGGACATAGCTTGTCATTTACCAGTCCTCGCTCCCGACCGGTTCTCCCCATTCAATTTCTTGGGGCTTGTAATTCTTAGGGATCCGGGATACCAGTTCTTGAAGGCTCAGTCCACCTCGCACGCTCCCCCTTATCGGAGTAATGACAATCACGCCGTCTCGTGCGGATACATCGACAGGATCACCAATTGATAGGTGAGTCTCCTCAAGAACCCCCTTAGCAAGTCGGAGCCCCTGGCTGTTGCCCCATTTTTGAACTTTCGTGACCATATGCCATACCTCCTCAGGATATACAAAGTATAGCCCTAAGTCTATTTTATGGCAAGTGCAATTTGAGGCCCAACGCCTGAGGTCAGCGGTAGCCATTGGCCATCCGCTGGAGTGATTTGATAATGTTTAAGGCCTCCTCCTGTTGGATGGTTTCTCTCCTCTTTTTCATTAAAGCAGGACTTCGTCTGCCATGAATTACAGCAAGGATTATAATGTCTTGTTTCTGAACAAGATAGATGATTTTGTATGGAAACCTTTTGATGAGATGCTTTCTTGTTCCCTTATATTCTATTGGTGGATAGTGGGTGTTCTTTGTATGAAATTGAGTCCAGCATCAACTTGCAGAAGGAAGTCATAGCCCAACCCTGTCCTTTTATCTTCATACCAGGAATAGGCTTCCTTTAGGTCGTCTTCAGCCTCAGGCCTGACAATGACCCCATATTTCATTGCCTGCTCGCGATTCTTTTATAAACATCCTCCCACGGAGAACCTAATTCAGGGTTCTGGTGATACTTCTCCAATCGTGCGTCAATTATCTTTTTCTCCTCTTCTGTCAATTCGAGAGAGTCGGCTCTTGCTGCTATAGTATCCCAAATATCTTCTACAAGCTGAATTCTCTCCGAAATTGATAAATCAAGGGCATCTGTTGCAGAAATCCTTTGCATAGTTGAAATCCTCCCATTCTTCAATCTTTAATGTCTATTTTAAATCATATCCACAATTTGGACAAAAGGATGAAACAACGCCGTCCCTTACCCGATTACAACGTCTTTTGATTCTTTATCAATCCCTGAATTTTACGACCTACGCTGGCCCAATCCTGCGCAGAGAGCGACAGATCGAAAGCTTGATTGATGACTTCTCGCACAATGATTGCCGTGTTGGTTTTATTTAGATCGAAATGGCACAAAATATCTATAGCCTCTGTTCTGTAATTATCCAAGTCACTGATTGTACTCGCTCTCGAACCGAGTGGATTCCAGTCGGTAAGAATCTTCATTACCTTCTGTATCTGTTCATTTGGTATCGTCATTCATTTTCCTCTTTGTGTTCTAACGTGAAGGTTCACCAGGAGCCAGATTTGTCGGCATCCCGGTGCATGCTGTGGTTATGCAAGCTTCTTTTGTCTCTTAATGATTTCCACCAGTGATCTCAATGCCTGATTCACTGAATCATGGTCAGGAAAAACCTCTGCAACGTCTGGGTCAATGACCACAACGTTCGTTCCTTCAGCATACCTTTTTGCGTATTTGCCCTGAACACCTTTGCTGAAATCATATTCTTCAAGCATGTCCGGATCTTTTTGCATTCTCTCCTTTTTGGATGCCTTTCTTGGCATCTATTTTGTTCAAACGGTCGCTGCCCTTTTCGCTTCCTCCAGCTACTGG
>DATIGG010000546.1:0-6894 GCA_035454825.1 Thermodesulfobacteriota bacterium
GGCGATTATATCCTTGGATATACTTGCCTGAATGATGTAACCGCCAGGGACCTCCAGCCTAAGAATGGCCAGTGGACGCTCTCGAAAAGCTTCGATACCTTTGCGCCGATCGGTCCCTGGATCGTGACGGACATTGATCCGGGCCAACTGGAGATATCGACTTTTCTGAATGGAGAGCGTCGCCAGCACTCGAATACAAGAAACCTCATTTTTGGATGTAAGTCACTGGTGAGCTATGTTTCTCAGGTGATGACACTTCTGCCCGGGGATGTGATCGCCACAGGCACCTCATCCGGAATCGGCAAGATGGCAGTTGGCGACAGGGTGGATGTGGTGATTGAGGAAATTGGTACGCTAAGCAATACAATCGTGGCAGAAAAATAACCTGACCTAATGCACCATGCCCAAAGGGCGCCGTCTAGCCATGAAAATTGATAACCCCCCACTTTCCCCCCTTAGTTTAAGGGGGGATGAAGGGGGGTTACGGTTGCGGTTACGAAGCCCGTTTCGTTCTAACCAAATGACGATACGGGCCCTGCACCATGTGAGGTACAGGGCGGGCCCTGCACCATATTAGGTACAGGGCGGGCATCGTTGCCGTGAGACGTGACCTTTATTGAAAAAGAGAAGGAGGAGGGATGATGAAGAGAAAAAAATCGATCGGATTATACCAGAGGGCCTTGGAGATGATTCCTGGCGGAGTCAACAGTCCTGTTAGGGCTTTTAAGGCCATTGGTATTTCACCCACCTTTGTGGATCGCGCGAAAGGCGCAAAGATCTGGGATGTGGATGGCAATGAATATATCGATTACATCGGGTCCTGGGGACCGATGATCATAGGACATGCCCACCCCAAAGTGGTGACTGCGCTCAGAAAGGCGATCCCCAGGGGGACCAGCTTTGGAGCCCCCACTCCTCTCGAAATCGAACTGGCCTTCAAGGTCAGAAAGGCCTTTCCTTCCATGGAGCTGGTCAGGATGGTCAGTTCTGGCACCGAGGCTGTGATCAGCGCCATCCGGGTGGCAAGGGGTTATACCCGGAGGGACAAGATTCTTAAATTTGAGGGCTGCTACCACGGCCATGGAGACAGCCTGCTTGTCAAGGCCGGTTCAGGCGCTGCGACCTTTGGCATTCCTGACAGCCTGGGGGTTCCCGGGGATCTGGCTAAACATACCTTAACCGCTTCCTATAATGATTTGAAGGCTGTCAAGCGCCTGGTTGACCAGTATCCGGATCAGATTGCCTGCATCATCGTTGAACCAATTGCCGGGAATATGGGGGTTGTGCTTCCCGAAGATGGATTCTTGCGGGGATTAAGAGAGATCTGCAGTGAGAGGGGAATCATCCTGCTCTTTGATGAGGTCATCTCCGGATTCCGGGCTGCCTATGGTGGAACACAGGAACTTTTCGGGATCAAGGCGGATCTCACCTGTCTTGGAAAGATCATCGGAGGCGGTCTTCCAGTGGGCGCTTATGGTGGAAAGCGGGAGATCATGGAAAAGGTGGCCCCACTCGGTGGCGTCTATCAAGCCGGGACCCTTTCCGGTAATCCTCTTGCCATGACTGCAGGGATTGCGACTCTTGATCTTTTGAGATCCAAAAAGATTTACCAGGATCTTGCCAAAAAGACCTCCTATCTTTCGGAGGGGATCTCAAACATGAGTCTTGAAAAGGGGATTCCTGTGTGTGTGAATCACACGACAGGGATGCTCACCGTCTTCTTCACAGAGGGACCGGTGAGAGATTATTTGACGGCAAAGAGGAGCGATACGAAGCGGTTTGCCCAGTTCTTCATTGAGATGATGAACCAGGGAATCTATCTCCCACCCTCCCAGTTTGAAGCCTGGTTTATTTCCTTGGCCCATACACAAAAGGACCTCGATCGGACCCTCGAGGCCTGCGAAGAGGCCTTTAACCAGATTCGTTAACGACCAATAGGTTTCGTCCAGCGGTAATGGAAACGATGCCTGCCCTGTACCTAAATATGGTCCAGGGCCCGTATCGTCATTCGGTTATTCCGCTACAGGCGGGATTGGTCCTGAGATTTTGACGTAACCCCTTGACACTAAACGAAACGAGCTTGCTTGCCGTAAGCTTAACCCAAGACCGGAGGCCATTTTCATGGTTCGAGGGCGCCCTCCGGGTATGGGACATTATTTCGAACTTTTGTGGAAATCTTTTCCATTTCAGGGTGCGTCAAACGATTAGGATTTGTTACAATAGTTTATGATTTCAATAGATTAATATAAGAACTACTCTTGGCACAAAGATTGCTTAAAGCTATGCTGAATAGACTCCTATGTTGACGGCATCGTAAAAAGTCGAAAAGGCCTAATGATCGTCATTCCCCGACCTATGATCAATTTTGATGGGTCGGGAAATCCAGTAATTTCAGATAACTATAAAAACACTGGGCACCGGTTTTCACCGGTGAGACGACTTTTTACGAACCCTCTATATTGAATAGGTCTATTGTCTGAAGTCCAATGTCTGAATTGCAGATTCGACAGGAGCACGAATTGGTAGTCAAACGTGAATGGTTCCGAAGAATCTACTGGGTGCCGATCGCTGTTTTGATCGGAGGTCTCCTTTCGATCGGGATGCTTTTATGGACGAAGCAGATCAACGAAAAACAGCACATCGATTTTGATGTTATCGGAGCGGTCGCGGATATGCAAACAAACATCGCGTCATGCCATACCCATATAGAAGAGGGTATCTCCAGGGATACTTCAATGGATGTCGAAAAAATCTCTGGTGAAATTGATTCAGCCATTGGCCTGGCCGAGGCGATCCTGAACGGCGGAAATTCCGAACACGGGATGCCTTTGCAGCCTTTAAAAGATTCAAAACTGCGAAAGAATGTGCAGGATATTCTCTTATTGTTGAGACAGTTCAAAGAGATCGTCACGGGACGAATTCAAGACGCGGAGGTGGGCCGATTCAGCCCAGACGTGTATGAGGGCTTTCACGCGGTTTTCAGGGAAATCCAGGATAAAGCTAAAGCTTTGGAGATTGTTCTTGAAACCGATTACATCCGCGCCCAGGCCAGAGAAAATGATTTCTTCTGGGGGATTCTTGTTGTCTGGACCTTCATCGTGGCGATTTCAACAACAGGACTTTGGAACCGGGAGTCCCGGCGCAAGTCTGCGGAGAAACGGCTTCTGAAGGCCAATGAGCAACTTCAAGCTCAGGCCAGGGAATTGGAGACATTCCGGGAACACCTGATGGATTTGGTAGAAGACCGGACCATGGAGTTGATCAATTCGAACAGGAGTCTTGAACATGAGATCACTGAACGCAAAGAGGCGGAGAGGTCATTAAAAGAGAGCGAGAACAAGTGCAGACTACTGGTCGATTATCTTCCCCAGCAAATATATCTCAAAGATCGAAACTCAGTCTATGTCTATTGCAACGACAACTTTGCCCGGGATTTGAATATCAAGGCGGCTGATATCGTCGGGAAGACAGATTACGATCTCTTTCCCCAGGTCATCGCTGAAAAAAATAGATCTGAGGATAAAGAGATTCTCAAGTCGAGGAAGCCCCTCGATATCGAACAGAGACATGTCAAAGAGGGACAGGAAAGGGTCATTGAGAAATTCAAAATGCCCGTCTCAAATGAAATAGGCGGTATCAATGGTATTCTGGGCATTTTATGGGATGTCACAGAACGGGTCAGGCTGGAGGCTGTGGCTGAGGCTATCACCCTGACGAACAACATCGGCTACATCTTCGCAGGGATCGGCCACGAGATTGGAAATCCCATCAACTCCGCTAAGATGACGTTAAGCGTCCTTAAGGAGAAGATCGATGCCTGCTCCAAAGAGACGATCGGAGAACACCTTGAACGGGCTCTCGAGGAGATTTCAAGAGTTGAATACCTGCTCAGGACACTCAAGAGTTACAACATGTACGAAAGCATTGTGCTTCAGAATGTTGAGATGAAACCCTTCGTGGATAAGTTTCTCTCCCTTCTATCTGATGATTTTAAGAAAAAAGGTATCACGGTTGAGAGCATGTTTGACCCCGATGCAGAGCGGGGTTACTTCGACCCCCGGGCCCTTCAGCAGGTGATGTTAAATATTGTAAGCAACGCCGCTCACGCGGTTGAGGGAAGGGAAAACTCCAGGATCGTCATTCAGGTATTGAAAGCGGACCACGCCATAAGGATCCATGTGACGGATAACGGCTGCGGGATATCTGAGGAGCAGCAGAAGAGACTTTTTACACCCTTTTTCACAACCCGATCTTCCGGCACCGGTCTGGGCCTGGCCATTGCGAAGAAATTGCTCTCCAGGATGGGCGGTGCGATAGAGATAAAAAGCCAGAGAGGCGAAGGGGCCAGGGTAGAAATATCAATTCAGGAAGGAAGGACCGGCACTTTGCAAGCGGAATAATGGAATGTTGGAATAATGGAATGATGGAGAAAAATGGTCCGTCTCTTTACCCAATATTCCAATATTCCATTTTTGAATGATCTCGTAAAAAGTCGTCTCACCGGTGAAAACCGGTGTCCAGTGTCTTTATAATCATCTGAAAACACTGGATTCCGGCTGGAGTTTACCCCGTACTTGATACGGGGCCGTAATGACAGAACGGGGCATTTCTTTTACAGAAGGTAGAGATGAGCGCTGAACGTCTTCCCAGAACATTTCTTATTATCGATGACGATAAGGTTCTCTGTGATGCAATCAAGGACTACTTTTCCAGCAAAACCATTGAGATGTTAACCTCGAACACGGGGACAGAGGGACTCGCCATCTGCTCGCAAAGGAAGGTTGATGTAGTCCTATTGGACCAGAGACTCCCGGATGTTGAAGGACATACGCTCTGCCCGCCGATCCTGAGACAGAACGACCGGACCAAGATCATCTTTATTACAGCCTACCCCAGCTTTGACGGCGCCGTGAAAGCGATCAAATTGGGAGCTTTTGACTACCTTTCAAAACCGTTCGAATTAGAAGAGCTCGATCTTGCCATCAAGAAAGCCTTTCGGACCATCGACCTGGAGAGGGTCGAGCAATTTCAGAAGTACCGGAGCGAGAAGGAGAGTGAAGAAGCCGTTATTATCGGCGGCGATGGGGGCCTTTCAGAGGTCGTGAGGCTTGTGGATGTGGCGGCCTCCTCGGATGCCCCGGTCCTCATCACCGGCGAAACTGGCACGGGCAAGGACCTTATGGCAAGGGCTATTCATCACAGGAGCCCCCTCCGGAGAGAGGTCTTCGTCGAGATCAATTGCGCCGCCCTCCCCGAGAGCCTCATTGAGGCCGAGCTCTTCGGCCACGAAAAGGGGGCGTTTACAGGAGCGGTCACTTCCAACAAAGGGATCTTCGAAATGGCCGAGGGAGGAACACTTCTGCTTAACGAAATAGGAGAGATGCCGCTTAACCTTCAGTCAAAACTTCTGAGCGTCTTAGAAGGCAAGAAAATAAAGAAGCTGGGTGGAGAGTTGATCACCCCGGTCGACTTTCGAATCCTGGCGGCCACGAGCGTCGATCTGGAAAAAGCAGCCGGAAAATCGTTTCGGCAAGACCTCTATTATCGCCTGGGTGTAATCAGAATACATATCCCCCCGCTCAGAGACAGGCGTGGGGACATCCCGGAACTGTGTGGTTATCTGCTCAAGAAGATAGCCAGGGGTGGCGAAGTGAAACTTCCTGATTCCGAGACGGCAAGGCTGATGGAATATCGCTGGCCCGGTAATGTCAGGGAACTCAGAAACGTGCTGGAAAGGGCTTACCTCATTCAAAAAGAGCCTTCTCTTCAACCCTCTGAAATTCTGATGAAAGAAAATGGTATTTCTAAAAGCACTCCTCCGTTATTACCGGCAGGCGATGAACTCACAACTCTTGAGGAAGTGGAGAAGAACTATATTAAACATGCCCTTGATAAACTTTCTCACAACTACACTCAAACTGCCAGATCCCTCGGAATTTCCCTCTCCACCCTGAAAAGAAAAGTAAAAGAATACAACCTGGAATAACCAAGGAAACACAGGAACACAGGAACAAGGGAACGATGGAATATTGGAATAATGGAAGATTGGAATATTGGACTAAAAAAGGTCAACCAAAATATTGGTAACGTTCAACAGGTGAGGCATTCTTAATAAGGCACTTAAAGCAAATCCAATCCCAGGCAAATTCCCTTCCCCCTTCGATGGGGAGGGGATAGATAGGAATCAATTTTCATCGTGTCTAACTCAGACCTGCCCGCCCTTTCAAGGGGAGGGTTAGGGAGGGGATGGGGCAGATTTTGCGCTTGACTTTGATTCAAAAATAGCCATAATAGAAATTGTAGCTACTTTGAAGGAATCAAGGATGAAGGTGATGACAGCAAGAGATCTGAAGAATAGAACCGGGGAGGCTCTCCGTTCGGTGAAGCAAGGGGAGAAAGTCGTGATAACTGTCCATGGGAAGCCGAGGGCAATCCTTTCGCCACCGGGAGAGGCAATGGTTTTCCCAGAGGATGAGAAGAAAATTGATAAAGCATGGAACGAGATCGAGGAAGCGTTAACCCGTTCCAGACCTCGCTTCAAATCCTGGCAGGAGGCGACGAATTGGTCACGGAAAAGGGGACAGTCTTTTTAGATACCAATATTTTTATTATTGACCTCCGTTATCAAAGGGACCCTCACTACCGCATTAATCGAGCTTTTCTCGAAAAGGTTCGAGCGGATCGAAATGGAAAAACAAGTATCATTAGCCTGCTGGAGCTATGCGGGATTCTCTCCTTTAATTTGAATAGACGACAATTGGACAACTTGTTTCATTACTTCCCAATGAGATATTTTGTAAATATATTTCCCCAAGACTATCTCACTTTGGCGAGTTTGCACCTCGGAATGCGCCAATTACTCGAAATGATTTCCTGAAAACTCTCTTTCGCTGA
>DATIGG010000547.1:0-8365 GCA_035454825.1 Thermodesulfobacteriota bacterium
CATGCTATTGCGGGCTCGTCAGGCATTGAGGTTTTGAATTTTTCTCAAGTCTCCGGAGGAAGGGTTGCTCCGCCGCTCGCAACCCCAACGCTCGACGAGATTCGTAGCATCAGTTTTACATCCGGCACGACGGGTGAACCGAAAGGGGTACTTCTGACTGAACGGATGCTGATGACCTTTGCACGAGGGGCCGCGATTGCGTCAGAGGTCAGTCCAGGAGATGTTTTTTTGCTCTGGGAGCCGCTTTATCACAACAGCGGTGTCCAGATGTGTATCCTTGCCCTTATGGAAGAAGTGAAATTGGCTATGGTGCCGAAATTCAGCGCATCCCGATTTTGGGACCAGATTCGGAAGTATCAAGTGACGAAAATGCATTACCTTGGCGGGATCATCGACATCCTGCTGAAATACCCAGCTCATCCAAACGATACGGATCACAACATTCAGCTCGCTTTTGGAGGAGGGTGCAGCAAAAGCGGCTGGAGGCCATTTGAAAATCGCTTTGGTGTAAGGATCCAGGAAGTCTACGGTCTGACCGAGGCATCGGGCTTTTCGACAATCAATCGATCCAAAAAAGTCGGCTCTATCGGCAGAGCCTACCCTTATTTTGAGATTAAGATCGTTGGTGACGAGGGGAAATATTTAGGACCCGGACAGATTGGAGAAATCGTCATCTGGGAGAAGGAGCCGGGACTCATTACCCGGGGGTATCTGGAGAATCCGGAAGCAACGGCCGAGGCGTTGCGGGAAGGATGGCTTTACACAGGCGATCTGGGGTGTTATGACGAAGAGGGCGATCTCTATTATAAAGGGCGCAAGAAAGATAGTATTCGCCGCCGTGGTGAAAACATCTCCGCATGGGAAGTCGAGCGTGTATTGAATTCTCATCCAAAGATCGAGGAAAGTGCGGTGATTGGCGTGGATGCTGACGTGGGAGAACAGGAGTTGAAAGCCTTCATAAAATGTGCTGAAGGTGGCCTTCTCGATCCGCTCGAGGTCATCCAATGGTGCGAATCCCTCTTACCCTATTATCAAATACCTCGTTATGTGGCGTTTGTCGACTCCTTTGAAAGAACTCCTACGGAGCGCATCCGCAAGGAAAATCTTCCAAAAGATACGGCGAAATGCTGGGATCTTGAAAGTTCTGGCTATCGGATCAATCGCGGATAGAGGAAGGGGCAGAATAAGGATGATCATTCCAAATATGGCCAGAAGGTTTAGCGTATGCGGAGTTCCGATTGGTGTCCTGTGCCTTGAGGCTTACCATGCCAAGGTTCCCGGGATTCTCAGAAATGCGTCCACCTTCAAGTTTCCGGTGACTTATAAAGTCGTCAAGGGTGCGAGTATTGAGAGGCTGATCAGCCAGCAAGATCGGAGTCTTCTTGGCCCTTTCATAGAGGCGGTCCGTGAACTGGAACAGGAAGGAGTTCGAGCCATCACAGGAAGCTGCGGGTTCATGGTCCTTTTTCAAAGAGAGCTCGCAGAGGCGGTTAACATACCTGTTTTCATCTCCAGCCTCATTCAAGTGCCTATGGTGCACCTCATGCTGAGACCGAACCAGAAGGTAGGTATCTTAACAGCAAGAAAAAGCAGCCTGACAAAGGATCATCTTCGTGCCGCAGGCGCGGATTCTGTACCCGTTTGTATCGATGGAATGGATGACCAGGAAGAATTCTGCGAAACCGTTATTTTTGGACGAAAAAAGGAGATGGACCTGGATCGACTTGAAAGGGAAGTCCTTTCCGTAGCGGATCGGCTTGCCGAGGAAAATCCTGAGATGGGTGCCCTGGTTATTGAGTGCACGGACTTGCCTCCTTTTGCCCATTTGATTCAGCAGAAGATCAATATTCCTATCTTCGATATCATTACTCTGACCAATATGGTGTATGAAGCCGTAGTGCGAACATGTTACCAGGGAATCATGCCGCGTTAGTCATAATTTTTAGGGTGCGTTCCTCCTGCCTACCGGCAGGCAGGCAAACGCACTGCTATAGGGCATCATCCCCTGCCTGCGCGAAGCCGCTTTGGGGAAGCCAGGGGAATCACGCCTTATGGATTGTAGAAAGACAGAATGCATTTGCACTGGGAAAGGAGGTACAGAAGAGGATCGAGACCCGAGGAGAAGAAGTAGAACGAGATCAAGAAAGGAGGCAGCCAAAATGAGGTCTAAAAAAAGAATGTTTGTGGTCACGTTGTTGATCGGACTTATCTTAATTGCAGGGAGCGTGGTTCCTTCAATGGTTCAGGGGCAGGCCAAAGAGCCGGTGAAGATTGGTTGTTTAACCCCTCTTTCACCACCCGGAGATCCTGCTTCTGGCAAAAGGATCGTTTGGGGAGCAGAACTGGGTATCAAATATGTAAATGAGGTGATGGGGGGAGTCCTCGGTGGAAGACCCGTCCAACTGGCTGTTGAGGATGATCAGGGCGTTCCGGCAGAGGGTGTTGCGGGCTATAGAAGACTCGTGACAAAAGATGGCGTGGCGGCTGTTGTAGGGCAGTTTCACAGTTCGGTGTGCCTTGCGGTAAACGAAGTGGCAAAGGAGTTGGGCGTGCCACTATTTTCTACGGGTGCTTCATCTGCAAAGATTACGGAATCACGCTATCCTACCATATTCAGCATCATGGGACTCACTCCGCCCAGGGCAGAGTTTTTCATGGATTTTGCAAAAAAGACGGGATTTAAGCGTGTCGCGGTGATGGCAGAGGATACGGACTATGGCACGGACTTTGACAAGTGGCTCAAAGAATACGGGAAGAAGGAAGGAATTGAAGTGAAAGGCATCATCTTCCCGAGAACAGCCGTAGATTTAACGCCTTCACTCTTGATTATGAAGGCATGGAATCCGGATCTTCTTATCAACGTGGGGGTTGGGCCCAATGCTTATTTATTGACCAAGCAGGCGTATGATGTGGGCCTTTTCCCCAAAGTCCCGATGCTTGCCACTTTTGACTTCCCGACCCGAAAAGAATACTGGGACGCATTGGGGGATAAGGGCAACTACATCCTGTATATGACCTATTACAAACCAGGAATGCCTGCGAGCGCTTCAGGGAACTGGATGATCTCAAAATATCTGGAACTGTATAAAGAACAGCCGACATTTTATGCCATCAATGTTTTTGGTGAAGTGCTGATCATCGCCCAGGCTATCAATTTTGCTAAATCCGCCAACCCGAAAGATGTCCTGACCGCCCTCAGCACCCGGACATTCACCGATTGGGCAGGCACGGTAAAGTTTGAAGAGCTGCCCGGGATGAGGTGGCACAATGTTTCGCCACCCTTTTTCATCCTTCAAATGACGAAAGTGAGGCAGCCGGTTGAGGAATCTCACACCGTATGGCCCCTCAATTTGGGCGGTGATGGAAAGTTTCAGACGCCCTGATTGATGGAAGCGAGTCACTGCTTGATCGGCAACGCGAGGATGCCCCTCTGGAAATTGGGAATCAAGGTTTTCGATTCCGGAGGGGCATCTCAATTTTCATTCCAAAGGAGGTAAGAAGATCGATACCCAGCTCTTCATGCAATTTTTGATTTCAGGGGTCATCATGGGTGTCCTTTATTGTTTAATGTCCCTTGGGGTCAATTTTATCTATGGAATTATGAAAGTCATCAACTGGGCCGTAGGCGAATTCTTCATGATCGGCGCCTATCTTCAGTATCTTTTGATTGTCTTTTTCTTGGGAGTCCGTTACTGGTATGTCGGTGTTTTCATCGTTGCTTTTTGCACATTCTTTCTGGGGGCCTTCGTACAGAAAATACTCATTAAGCCTATGTTTGTCGGCATTGTAGAGGAAAAGACGGAATATGCCACCATTGTCACGATTGCCATGGCCATCCTCTTTCGAAATCTTGCGATTCTCATAGGAGGCCCTTTTATCTATACGCCGCCTGATTATGCCAAGCCCACCCATATTGGACCCCTTCCCTTAAGCGGAAACAATTTCGTTGCGTTTATTGGAACGATAGGCATTCTCGCTTTATTCTTTTACTTTTTGAAAAAGACGTGGGTTGGGAAGGCGTTCCAGGCTGCGTCTCAGAACAGAGCTGGGGTACTGACAGCCGGGATCGATGTCCTGAAATTGGACATGATCGCCTTTGGCATTGGAACTGCCCTGGCCGGGGCAGGGGGAGCCCTCTTAGCCCCAGTCCTCCTCGTCTACCCTCTCTGCGGTGTGGTTCCCACGGTAAGAGGATTTGAAATCATCGTCATCGGTGGATTGGGTTCGATCCCGGGTGTCCTTGTCGCTGGCCTCTCCCTGGGAATAGCTGAAAGCCTGGGTGCAGCTTTCATCAACCCTTCCTTTGTTGATATCTATGGATTTGGCCTCCTCATGTTAATCTTATTGGTAAAACCCTATGGACTCTTCGGAAAGGCTGAGCGGAGCGTGTAGTGCTAAACAATAGATTGACTTATTTCGGACTATTCCTTCTTCTTTTGATTGCCATTGTTCTTCCTTTTTCCCTTACCGACTATTGGATCCATTCGTTAACCATTACCCTTTATTACGTAATGATGGCCACCACCTGGAATTTGCTTGGAGGTTATACCGGCCAATTCTCCCTCAGCCATCACACCTTTGCGGTCATCGGGAGCTACACCTCGGCTCTCTTAATGAATGAAGCAGGCGTCCCCTTATGGATGGGGATGACCTGTTCATGGATATTCAATGCTTTCATTAGCGTCCTTCTCGGTATTCTATGCATGCGGATGCGGGGTATCTATCTTGCCCTGACAACCTGGGCCTTTGCAGAAATTGTCAGGACTTATATCCGAATGGATTTTGCATTCACGGGTGGAGATAGAGGACTCAAGACGGCTTTATTTTTTAAGACTATGAACCCTCTTCCCTACTACTACCTCTTTCTGGCCTTTGCTGTCATAACAATTATTGTCATTGCCATCATCATGCGTTCACGGATCGGTTATTACTTGAGAGCCATTCGAAACGACGAGGTGGCAGCCCAGGCCATGGGCGTCAACCTCGTCCGTTGGAAGGTTTTTGTGTTTATGGTAGCCAGCGTTTTTGCAAGTGTGGCGGGGACCCTTTACGGCCATTTTACAGGATTGATTAGTCCTGTGTCAGGTGATTTCTATGAAATGGCACTCATCATCATCTTCGTCGTCATCGGTGGCATGAGAAGTCAAGCGGGGCCAGTGGTGGGAGCCCTCTCTATCCGCTATCTTGCAGAAATCTTAAAGAAGTGGCCCGAAGTTCGCATGATCCTTCTCTCCTTGGCCGTCATTGTCATCATGCGCTTATTTAACGGAGGGCTGATGGAGTTCTTAAGAAGAGGATCTCAATGGATTCAAAGGAAAGAAAAGCGATAGATAACATGTCGTAACTTGTAGGGTGCGTTCCCCGAACGCACCGCTGAAAGGCGTGATCGGGGATCACGCCCTACGAGATAAAACATAAAACGCAGTCGTATGAGTATACGTAGTCCCCGGGGTTCAAAAAGATGGACCATGAAAACCCAACTGTTCTGAATATAAAAAAAGTGATCAAGGACTTTGGTGGGTTAAGGGCAGTCAATAGTGTTTCCCTTGATATTCAACAGGCGGAAATCAGGGGACTCATTGGACCAAACGGATCAGGGAAGACCACCCTGATCAATCTCATTACAGGAAATTACAGGATTGATGAAGGCTCCATTCTTTTTTCCGGAAGGAGAATTGACGGATTACAACCGCATGTGATCGCTTCACGGGGAATCATGCGAACCTTTCAGATCTCGAAGGTCTTCAGGGACATGACCGTCCTGGAAAACATGATGGTGCCCGCACTCTGCCAGAACGAGACCCACGGGGAGGCAAAGGCTCGGGCGGAAGATCTCCTGGATTTTGCACTCCTCACCCGTTTGAAAGATGAGCCGGCCAAGAACCTGTCAGGTGGGCAGACCATGCTTCTCCAAATTGCCCGCGGTTTTATGAACAAGAATCTTCGGCTTTACTTGCTTGATGAACCCTTTGCCGGAATCCATCAGGTCATCAAGGGGGTGATCCTCAAGACGATCAAAAAGATGAACGAGGAAAAGGGAATCACCTTTGTTATAGTCAGCCATGAACTAACCACCGTCCAATATCTGTGCCATAGGATTTCGGTTCTTCATCGGGGGGAACTGGTCTCCGAGGGGACCATGGAAGAGGTTTCAAATGATCCTCTGGTGATCGAAGCATACCTCGGAGGATAAGACGCCCATGTTGGTTCTGGAAAAAGTGACCTGTGGCTATGTGGAAGGAATCGATATCCTCTTGAATGTCTCTCTTGAGATTAAGGAAGACATCATTACAGGGATGATCGGCCCCAATGGAGCAGGAAAATCGACGATCCTCAAAACCATTTTTGCCCTGCTCCACCCACGAGAGGGAAGAATTCTGTTCGAAGGCCGTGAAATTCAGGATTCACTCCCTCACCAACTGAAATGGATGGGCATGAGTTACGTTACCCAGGGATTCAGCACCTTTCCGCAGTTAACCGTTGAAGATAACCTCCGGATCGGCGCCTGGGTCTTTCGGAAGGACAAGAAATTATTGGACCAGAGGTTGAACGAAGTTTACGAATTCTTTCCCGTACTCCGGGAGAGGCGAAGAGCGAAGGCCAATGTCCTCAGCGGAGGGCTTCTTCGGATGCTTTCCCTGGGAAAGGAATTGATTACCAGACCAAAGCTGTTGCTCCTCGATGAGCCTTCCGAGGGAGTGGCCCCATTGATTGTCAACGAGATTTACCTTTTGATGCAGAAGATCAAGAAACAGGGGACGACCATCTTCCTCGTAGACCAGAATATTCTGAAGGCCCTGGAGGTTTCAAACTACATGTATTTGCTTGAAATGGGGCAGATTAAGCAGAAAGGTCCAAAGGAGGAATTCGAAGACAAGATCAGGGAGATCATCAGGGATTCCCTGATGTCACGCTAAAATCCCGGAAAGAGGGAGGCCTCCATGAAGAAAATTGAATTTATCTATCTTTCTCAGGAAGACATCCTGGACATGAATATAGGATTGATGGAAATCATCGACCTGGTGGAAACAGGGTTGAAAGAACACGGACGAGGAAGGGTAGAAAACCCCCCAAAACCGGGAATACATTCCAAATCAAATTCGTTTATTCATGCCATGCCTGCCTATTACAAAGACCTGAATATCGGTGGACTAAAGTGGGTCAGCGGCTATCCGGATAACAGGGATTTAGGGTTGCCCCAGATTTTAGGTCTTCTGATTCTGAACGACATGAATACCGGCATTCCGTTATGTGTGATGGATTGTCGGTGGATTACGGCAGTTCGAACGGCTGCCGTTACAGGAATCACCGCTAAATATTGTGCCAAACGCAATGCATCAACCTTGGGAATTATAGGCACCGGAGTTCAAGGCAAGTACAATCTTCTTGCTCTCAAAGAAGTGATTCGGAGCATTGAAAGGGTCAAAATATTCGACATTAGAAGGGAAGCGGCAGAGAATTACCGGGATGAACTCTCCAAGAAATCAGGAGTTCAAATTACGATCGGTGAAAATGTTGAATCTGTCTCCAGAGGGTCAGACATCCTCCTGACGGCTACCCAAAAACTTGAAAAACCATTGATTAAGAACGAATGGTTTGAAAAAGGTTGCCTCGGGATCGGGTTGGAAGGAAGTCGGGCATGGTCCGGGGAGGCCATCTTAAGAGCCGATAAGTTTATCACCGATGACTGGGAGCAGACAAAGTATTATCAGACCCAGGGATCCTTTGCTGATGGATTGCCAAGCCGCTACACCGAGATAGGAAAGATCATCTGTGGTCTAAAGCCAGGAAGAGAAAATGACGATGAAAGAATATTGGCCATCAGCCCCGGTCTAGCGATAGAGGATATGATTGTCGCAAACCATCTTTACCAGGTGGCAAAAGGAAAGAATATTTATAGACGACTGCCCTTAATGGAAAAAGAGATTTAATGCGAAGACCTAAAGAATTTAAGATAAATCACTGACGGAGAAAGGAGCAAATGAGATGAAGGCGGCAGTTTTAAAGAAACTGAAGGAGCCTTTGGTCATTGAGGATGTCCCGATTCCTTCAATTGGCCCAAAGGAAGTCTTGATGAAGGTTAAACAATGCGGCATTTGTATCACGGACATTCGTATGGTCAGCGGCGTAAGACCCACTGGGAATTTGCCTTTCATTATAGGGCATGAAGGGGTAGGGATTATCGAAAAGGTTGGAAAAGAGGTCACTCTATTTAATAAGGGGGACAGGGTACTCATGGATCCCCTGTTGAGCTGTGGAATGTGCGTTAATTGCAGCGTTGGAAGGGATAACATGTGTGAAAGTCGTAAATTGATCGGTATCACCGACGGAGCTCCAGGTGTTTACGCAGAGTATGGAGTGATTC
>DATIGG010000548.1:0-4447 GCA_035454825.1 Thermodesulfobacteriota bacterium
GGTTGCAGTGAAGTGGAAATGGGTGTTGGGAGTTATCTCCGCCTCGATTGTGTTACTGGTTGCGGCAATTTACGTGATCGTGTCAAGTTACAATTATAATGGCCTCAAGCCGGAAATCATACGCGCAGTC
This sequence comes from Thermodesulfobacteriota bacterium, assembly GCA_035454825.1. GTDB lineage: Bacteria > Desulfobacterota > BSN033 > BSN033 > UBA1163 > DATIGG01. The sequence goes on from DATIGG010000548.1 coordinate 131, forward strand.
AAGGATGAGACGGGACGGGGGTTAACCTTAGGGGGTGACATCAGTCTCAAAATAGGCTTCACACCGGCGCTTGCCGTTAAGGATGTAAGCTTCCAGAACGCATCCTGGGGGTCCCAGCCCAATCTGGCCAAGATCAAACGCTTCGAAATAAAGGTGAGGCTTCTTCCACTTCTTTCTCGCCGAATCGAGGTCAAACGGCTGATCCTGATTGAGCCTGAGATCCTGTTTGAAACGGATGTCTCGGGCAAGTCAAACCTCGCATTCGAAACCACAAAGAAACAAGACCTCACTGAAGGAAAAGACGAGACGAAGGCCGGGGGCGATTGGAAACTGTCGGCACTCACTTTCAACGAGCTGCAGATAGAGAAGGGCCGTATGACTTACATCGATCATGAATTGAAAAAAACTTATGGTGCGACAGTGGGCACCCTCATAGCAACCGCTACAAGCAGCGAAAGTCCGACCAAGCTGAAGCTGAAGGGAGCCTATCATGACAAGTCTTTCGAAGTCACGGGTACCTTGTGCCCCCTGACAGCCTTCATCAGCCCTGACAAAGCCTGGCCGGTCAATCTTGCGGTCAAGACAGAGAGCGCCACCCTCACCCTTGACGGTACGGTCAAGGATCCACTGGCCCGGCGCGGGATCGAATTAAATTTCACGCTGACGGGTAAGGACTTGGCAAGCTTCAAACAACTTTCCGGTGAGGGGTTACATCTCGGGGGACCGTTCGATATCTCTGGTCGAATCGCGGATGCTGCCCGTAATGCCTATTCGGTTTCTAACCTCAAAGTTATACAAGGTGAAAACGATCTCAGTGGCTCGGTTGAGTTGAATTTGACTCAGAATCGGCCGAAAGTGACAGCAGCGCTATCGGCACAGAAATTGGACCTTCGACCCTATCTTCAGATGGGTCCGGACACGGAGAAGGCGACAAAGCATTTGAGCAAAGAGGCCGGGAAGGAAGACAGAATCTTTTCCGATCATCCTCTGCCCCTGGAAACCCTGAGACAGGCCGATGCAGATGTTAAGATCCAAGTTGCTCAAGTCCTGCTGCCGAATCTTCCGCTCAACAGCCTTGAGATGGGCATGGTCCTCAAAGATGGAGCGCTTACAGTGAAACCCCTCAAGGCAGTTTTTGGGAAAGGTTCCATGGATGGCCACCTTTCTCTCCAATCTCAGGGCAAAGCTGCATCACTGACAATGGTCTTGAAAATCAATAAGCTTGACATCAGCTATTTGATGAAAGACCTTAAAAGTACCGGAGACCTCGAAGGAAGCCTTGATATAGACGTTGACGTCAGAGCCCAGGGAGCCTCAATAGCCGGATTGATGGGAGGCCTCAATGGTAAGACGGTTTTGGTGATGGGCAAGGGAAGGGTCGACAACAAGTATATCGACATACTTGGCGGTGATCTCAGTTCCAGTCTCTTTCGTCTCCTCAATCCATTTCGGAAGGAGACACAAGACACTTCAATTAATTGCTTTGTCAGCGGTTTCAATGTGAAAGACGGGATAGCAAGCACGACTGCACTCGCATTGAACACGGATTACATGGTTGTGGTTGGCGAGGGGGAGATCGATCTGAAGACAGAAAGACTTAACCTATCCCTCAAGCCTGTTCCGAAGGAAGGCATTGGAACCCGTTTTACGGGCAAGCTAAATGTAAGTTTAGACGAGTTAACGAGACCTTTCAAACTGGGCGGCACGCTTGCCCATCCCTCACTCGCTGTTGATCCGACCCAAACTGCAATTGCCTTCGGCAAGGCGATCGGCGGAGTAATGCTATTTGGGCCGGTCGGCATCGCCGCAGCACTGGTTGGGAGCAGTTCGGGTGACGAAAACTCTTGCCTGGCAGCCATTGAGGCCGCAAATAAAGGGGTTAGGGTCAACAAAGGCCTTGTTGGCAAGGTCACGGAGGGCGCCGAAGATGTCCTTAAGGGCGCCGGCAAGGAACTCAAAAAGCTGTTCGGCAAATAAGATGGTTTATAAGACCGGACCCCCAATGAATTGATCAGTTAATTCTCTTGAAGTCGATGAATCCCTGCTCCACGTCTGTGCGGATCAATTGTACACGAACCCTGTCGCCCACGTCGATACCTTCGAAGCCATGGACCAGTTTCCCTTCGATAGGAGGATGAAGAAGACGAACCCAAGTGCCTTTGGGGCCCGCACCTGTGACGATACCATCGAACCGGTCCCCGATGCGTGGCTCCAGCAGTATTGCCGCTGCGGATTTCTCAACCTGCCGTTCGACCTTATTGGCGGCATCCTCTTCCTCTGTGCAGTGTTTCCCCAACGCCTCCAGGTCCTCTTTCTCATAGGGTGCGGGATGTTGAGCCATCGCAGCCTTCAGCAGCCGCTGGGTGATCAGATCCGGGTATCGGCGGTTAGGGGCTGTGGAATGGGCATAGTCTCTGACAGCGAGACCAAAGTGTCCCGGGGGGACAGGGTCTCCTGGAACCTCTGCAATGTATTCACCCGCTCCCATAAGTTTGATAATAGAAAGCGAGAGGTCGGGGAATCTTAGCGGGTCGGCTGCTTTCTCCTTTGTCAGGAAGTCCTCGAGTGCTCTTGAATCCGGATGAGAGGGGAGCTTGAATCCGTGCTCCTGCGCAATCTCGACAATCCTTTCCCATCGTTTTGGAGTGCGGACCACACGGCGCAGGGAAGGGAACTTTTGTGATGAGAGATACCGGGCAGTCACGCCGTTTGCCGCTATCATAAACTCTTCAATAATTTCCTTTGCGCGGTTCCTTTTTTCGACTTTGAGGTCACGGATTTCATTGCCATCAAATATCGGTTTCGCCTCAATGGTTTCAAAGCTGAGGGCTCCGTGAACATGCCGGAATTTCTTCATGCTTTGTGCTGCCCTGTCCTGCATGCGTAGATTCTCATCGAGTCCATTTACCGCAGCAATGGCCCCAGGCACACTCCCTGTCCCTTCCAGCCATGCTGCGACGCTGTTATAGGCGAGCTTTGCATGATTGCGGACACGCGCCCTGTGGATATCCGAGCCCTGCAGGGACCCGTCACCGCCAATCACCATTTCGACGACCATGGTTAGTCGATCCTCATTGAAATTTAGGGATGTGAGGTTGGTAGAGAGCTTTTCAGGAAGCATCGGGAATATCCTGGCGGCTGTATATACAGAAGTCGTATTGTGGCGAGCGTGATCGTCAATGGCTGAGCCCTTCTTAACGATCGAGTCCACGTCAGCCACGGCAACAAGAATCTTTACTTTGTCTCCAGGCATCGCCTCCGCAACGGTGAGCTGATCCAAGTCAAGCGAGTCATCGTTGTCAATGGAAGCCCACAGAAAGTCCTTAAGGTCATGAACCTGCTCACCATCCATTGCTGCAGGAGCCTGGATCCTGGCAAGTTCGGCCAGTGCTTCAACAGAAAAGTCAGGGAGTAATCCTTTCTCAAGCATGGCCCTCTCGGCGATTCCTTGCAGAATAGCGCGGTGCTGTTTACCATTCACATTCATAAAATACACCCGGGGTAAGGTTTTCAAAAATGAGGAGGAAGGAATCTCCACGCAATTTGCCAGCACCCGAAAGGGCAAATCCTAACCTTCCCGCATCAAAAATATTTCCCACTGGGTCTCCGGGGTTTGGCTTTTTTGGGGCTGCTCTCCTTGAAAGCGAAATGATTCTTATTGGGTATCAATTGTGACTTCTGCCTGTAAAAGAGTTCCAGCCTTTCTTCCTGATGTTCTGTGAGTGCCTGGTTCTTATTGAAGTCTGCCAAAACCAGTTTGAGAAAATGGTCTTCCGCCTTGGTTAATGCATGCTGGTTTAACCCTGACAGGACCCATTCAAGCCTTTGTTTATTCATAGAACCTCACTTTCCGCACGGTTCAAATTGAGTTCTCTAAATTCCTGCTCCTATCTTCCTCGGAATCCGCGTTTTTCCGTTGCTTCTTTTACCAGCAGGTTTTTCCCCATGAAGTCCTGGCGATTGAGCATGGAGGCAGCTCTTCGGCCTTCCCATTGCGTGGACATCTCCACGAAGGCAATGCCTCTTGGTTGGCCGGTTTGCCTGTCCTGAACAATCTTGACAGACATAACACTTCCAGCTTTGGAGAAAAGGGCTTTGAGTTCAGGTTCGGTAGCCTGGTAAGGGAGGTTGGCTACGTATACTTTCTTGTTCATGTTTCCTCCTTCGATGTTTCTGACTTGCTGAAGCATTCCATGCACAGCAGTTTCTTGTCTCCGGGCGGGAGAACGGGGGTAATGACTTCCTTTCCGCAGCCCGAGCATATGACTTTATAGGATTTAGGATGCCTAAAATGGTTCGATTTTGGAGCATGAGAAC
>DATIGG010000549.1:0-2417 GCA_035454825.1 Thermodesulfobacteriota bacterium
TTGTTGGCGATCACCTTCAAGATCTCGACAATACACTGGAAAAGATTTTTTTGAGCGTGGGAGAAACACAGGCGATTCGACTGTCTGACATTGAGGGGATCATATCCGACATCAAAGTGAACACCATCTTTGAATTAACGGATGCGATCGGTGAACAGAATCTGGAAAAGGCCCTTGGAATTTTAGGAAAGGTATTGGGGACAAAGATTATTGCATTTAAAAAGGAAGAAGCTCCTAAATATGACGATCCCGGTCCGCGCCTTTTGGGCATGATCGCTCGACAATACCGGCTCATCTGGAGAGTGAAAGAGATGGCCCTCCATCGAAAGGACGGTCAAGAAATAGCAAAAAGCCTCCGAATGTCCATATGGAATGTTAAAAAGCTGGCGGATCAAGCAAAAAAATTTTCTGAACTCTCGCTGAAGGAGGGGATCCTGAAATGCCAAAAGACCGATTTGGCTCTAAAAAAGGGACAAGGCCCTAAGGGTCTTCTGCTGGAAAAACTGGTGATTGACCTTTGTCGTCCTGATCGAAAAGCAAAAGGGTGAAATTTTACGAAGCGGTCTTCAAGCCTCATCTTTCACTGGACGGGTGTTTTGAGAGCATTCACTTCACGGGTCAGACGAGAGATCTTACGCGAAGAAGTGTTCCTGTGGAAGGCGCCTTTGGAGTGGGCCCTGTGAATCAGAGGAAGGGTCTTAGCAAGGGCTGTTTGAGCTTTCTCGACCTCTTTTTTTTCAACCGCTATTCTCACCTTTTTAATTGAAGATTTGACCAGGGTCTTGATGTTAAGATTCCGAAGCCTTCTCTTTTCGTTCTGTTTGGCCCGCTTGATGGCCGATGCATGACTTGCCAAATTAAATTCTCCTTTCTTTCAGGTATTTGATTTTTCTAACATTTTAGGATAGCGTGTGTCAAGGAGGGGCGTAAAATATTATGCCCCTACAACTTTACCCTATGACAGAGAACCAGAACATTACAAGAGCTGCTTCCACCATAGGAACAGGAACATTCCTCAGCCGTATTCTTGGTTTTTTGAGGGATATGGTGATTGCCAATTTCTTTGGGGCTGGCATGGCAGCAGATGCCTTCTTTGTCGCTTTTCGAATTCCCAATCTGTGGAGACGATTAGTCGGAGAGGGATCGTTAACCATCTCTTTCATTCCCGTCTATACGGAGTACCTCACCCAGCGGTCGAGAGAGGAAACCCGAGAGGTGACTCATATTGCATTTACCCTGGCAGGGGCGGTGTTGTTGATCCTTACCCTTTTGGGAATTCTCTTTTCACCCCTTTTAATCCGGATCGTTGCGCCCGGTTTTGTCAAAACCCCGGAGAAATTCCAGTTGACCGTAACGCTCAACCAGATCATTTTTCCTTATCTCTTTTTCATGGGTCTCGTTGCCCTTTGCATGGGAATCTTGAATTCCCTCCGGCATTTCTTTGCCCCTGCGATCGGTCCCATATTTCTCAATCTCTCCATCATCCTTTCAGTCTTCCTCTTTTACTCGGTGCTTCAACAACCGGTAATGGCTCTGGCCTTTGGTGTTCTCGCAGGGGGGGTGATTCAATTTCTCTTCCAGATCCCGTTTCTATTGAAACGGGGGATCACGTTCCGTTTCAATTTTAATTTCCGGCATCCAGCCATTCGGCGCATCGGTTCTCTCATGGTCCCCGGCCTCATCGGAACTGCTGTTTATCAGCTCAATGTGTTCGTTGATACCATCTTTGCCTCTTTTCTCCCAAGCGGGAGTGTTTCTTATCTCTTTTTCGCAGACCGGCTCATGGAATTTCCCCTCGGAATTTTCGCGATCGCCATTGGGATGGCGTCCCTTCCAAGCCTCTCGGCTCTGGCCTCGCAGGGGAAGATGGAAGAGTTGAAAGAAACCCTCTCGTTCACTTTTCGGCTGGTATCGCTGATTAGCATCCCTGCGATGATGGGATTGATGTTTCTAAAGACCCCCATCATTCATCTTCTGTTCCAGAGAGGCCATTTTGACTACACGGCCACGACTATGACGGCGAGGGCTCTTCTTTGTTATTCCGTCGGGCTTTGGGCGATTGCAGGGGCAAGGATCCTTGTCCCTGCTTTTTATTCCATGCAGGACACCTGGACGCCCCTTAAGATTGCTCTGATCTGTCTGGGAGCCAATATTGTCTTTATTTTAATTCTCATCTATCCCTTGAAACATGCAGGTTTGGCGCTTGCAACGAGTCTTTCCTCCACCCTTAACCTCGTCCTTCTCTATCGGGAGTTACGTCCCAGATTGGGAGGGATAGATATGAAGAAAAATGTGAAGTCCCTTCTCCAAATCTTCTTCTGCAGTCTGGCCATGGGATTGTCTGCCTATTTCATTTGTTCCACGGGAGACTGGTCTCAGGCCGGTCATTTAGGCGAGAAAATCCTTCTCCTCGGTGC
>DATIGG010000550.1:0-6703 GCA_035454825.1 Thermodesulfobacteriota bacterium
CAAAGAGATGATCGCCGAAAGTCGGAAATTCATGATCGATGCCCTGAAGCAACTCGGCTGATTCAGATCGATCTCTTGCCTACAAACGTTACAGGATTTTACGCTCAGCGCCATGCGCTATGCGCTTAGGATCTACGAAGGAGAGCAATGAAAGCATCGATTCTTAAGAGACCGTTTGAGATAGCGATCGAAGAAGTTCAAACACCGGTTCCAAAACCTGATGAACTCCTCATTCAGGTCAAGGCCGCTGCAATCTGCGGATCGGATATCAAAGCCTATGAAGGAAAACATCCACTCATTCGCCCCCCCATCATTTTGGGGCATGAATTTTCAGGGGTCATCGTCGAAAAGGGTCCTCAGGTGAATGGATTCAGGGTTGGGGAAAGGGTTGTTGTAGAGCCATCCTTTGTCTGTGGTCAATGTTTCTTCTGTCAAAGGATGGAGTATTACCTCTGCGAAAGATTGGAACAACTGGGGCACCAGCTCCCAGGCTCATTTGCGGAATATACAGTGGCCAAGGCAAGGTTCACTTATATTTTGCCGAACGGCACCCCCTTTGAAAAGGCGGCTCTGACTCAGCCTCTGGCGATCAGCATCCATGCCATCCACCGCGCCGGAATCAGGAAGGGGCAGACGGTCATGATCCTGGGGATGGGGGCCATTGGACTGCTCCTGCTTCAGGTGGCTCTTCAGAAGGGGGCCCGCGTCTTTGTCTCGGATCTGGTCGATTTTAAACTTGAAAAGGCGAAGACCTTGGGAGCCCATCGGGTATGGAACGGCTCATCCCCGGAGATGATTAACGAGATCAAGGCCCAGACAAACGGAATGGGCGCGGATGTGGTGATCGAGGCAGTGGGTTCCTCTGTGACGATTCGTCAGGCTCTTTCTGCTGTTAGGAGAGGAGGCACGGTTCTCCTTCTCGGCCTCACAGGCCACGAAAGAGAGGAGGTCCATCTGGAAAGAGTCACCCTCGATGAATTGAATGTGATCGGAACGATGCGATACGCCACAGGAGACTTTCCCGGAGCGATTGAGATGATTCGCCAGAAAAAGATCGACCTTGACACCCTGATTCTCCAGAGGTTTCCTTTCACGGAGCTCCCCAAAATATTTGAGGAAATATTTCAGTCTCCGGAAAAGGTCTTGAGATCGGTCATGGTTGTTTGAGGGAGAGAAACATGTCTGATGCTCCACTGATTGAGATGAAAAATATTTCCAAAACATTTGGAGCAGTGAAGGCCTTGCAGAATGTGAATTTTGAGGTGATGCCTGCGGAGATTGTAGGCCTTGTCGGAGACAATGCCGCAGGGAAGTCGACCCTGATGAAGATTCTGAGCGGAGCCTATATTGCCGATCAGGGTGAGATCTGGATCAACGGGAAAAAGGCGTTTATCTCCAATCCTGTGGATTCGAGAAACCTGGGCATTGAGATGCTTTATCAAAACTTTGCCCTCGCTGGAAATATCAACATCTATCAGAATATTTTTCTTGGAAGGGAATTAACCAAGAATTATTGCTGGGGACTATTCAAAATCTTGAACAAAAAGGAGATGGCCACGCGTTCGGTTGATCTCATCTCCAGGCTAAAGATTGATGTGCATCAGGTGAATAAGAGGGTTAAAGAACTCTCCGGAGGTCAGCAACAGTCTGTTGCCATTGCACGCGTCATCGGATTCAATGCCAGGCTCATCATTATGGATGAGCCGACAGCCAACCTTGGAATCAAAGAGGTGGGACGCCTTCTCGATCTGATCCGGAGACTCAGGGAACAGGGAATTTCCGTGATTGTGATCAGCCACCGGCTCGATGATATCTTCTCGGTCGGAGACAAAGTCATCGTTCTGAAAAGGGGGAGACGGGTTGGGATGCGATATATCAAGGAGACCACCGAGAAAGAAGTGCTCAGGCTCATCGTGGGTGGAGAAGAAGGAGAGGCCTGATGGAAAAAGAGATAACAACGGCAAGACCCCTCGCAGCAGAGCCTGCCCAGAATAAGATCTATTCCTTGGTGAGGCGCTTTTCAACGCTCATCGGTCTCGTTCTTATCTGCCTTGTACTGACCCTTACCTCTAAGTACTTCCTTTCTCTTGAAAATTTCATCAACATCCTCCTGCAAAACGCCAACATCGCCATCCTCGCGGTGGGCCTGACCCTCGTCATCCTCCTTGGAGAGATCGATCTTTCCGTCGGGGGAGTTGAGGCCCTCGGGTGTGTCGTGGCAGCCTGGATGATGGTCTATGGTGGACTCGGGATTATCCCCTCGATCATCGTAGCCCTTCTGGCGGGTACCCTTTGCGGATTGCTCAGCGGCTTTTTTGTCGCCTACTTTCGCTTTCACTCCTTCGTCTCTACCCTGGCCATGATGGGGATCTCACGGGGCTTTGCCCTCATCTATACCCACGGGGCTTCAATTTATGGTCTTCCAGACGCGTTCCGATTCATTGGACAGGGTTCAATTGGTCCCATCCCGGTCCCAGTCCTGATTGCAACGGTCGTTCTTATATTGGCCCATCTGCTGCTCACGCAATTCCGGCTTGGAAACCATATCTACGCCGTGGGAGGAAATATCGAAGCCGCCCGATTGGCAGGGATCAACGTGGGCAGGGTGAAATTGATGGTTCTCTCGATCAGTGGATTCTGTAGCGGCCTGGCAGGGGTCATCATGGCATCAAGGCTGAATTCCGGCCAGGGAACGATTGGAGAGACGGACCTTCTCGATGCCATCGCCTCGGTCATCATCGGCGGAACCTCTCTGATGGGAGGGGTGGGAACGATTCCCGGGACCATTCTGGGAGTTCTGATCATCAGCGTCATCCGGAATGGCCTCAACCTCCTTGGAGTCTCTTCCTTTTGGCAGATGGTGGCCATTGGTGCGATCATCATCTGTGCGGTTCTGATTGATGAGATCCGGCGCAGGCTCCAGGAGAAGGAAAGGTAAGAGGGTATGAAAGAAAGGGGGTGAGAGGCAAAGGAAAAAGAGTTTTAGGTTGAGACTAAGGCTAAGATAGATCTAAATGAGACTCATACTTAAAGGGGGTAGCTTATGAAAAAGATTTTGGTCATCGCTTTGATTCTATTGTTTGCAACGGTGAGTATCAGTTTTGCCCAGAAGAAAGAATTCCGTTTTGGGATGGCGATGCAGACCCTGCAGAATCCTTTCTACCTTTCTATGAAGGCAGGGGCTGAAAAGGCGGCAGCCGAACTCGGCAATGTCAAATTGACGATCGTGGGCGCCGAACATTCGACCGACCTGACAAGCCAGGTGAAACAGATTGAAGATTTCATTCAAATGAAGATGGATGTCATCGGGGTCGTCGCCATTGAAAAGAAAGGGATCATCCCAACCATCGAGAAGGTCAACAGAGCCGGTATTCCTGTCATTACCGTTGATACCGATGCAGATGGTGGAAAGAGGGAATGCTACATTGCGACGGACAATATTCTCGGTGGGAGAATAGGAGCTCAATGGATTGAGAGAGCCCTCTACGGAAAGGGAAAGATCGCCATTCTGGAGGGAGCACCCGGATCTCAAGCCAACTTCCTGCGAATGGAAGGATTCAAGCCCGAGATAGAAAAGTATAAAGGGATTCAGGTGGTCTCCTCGCTGACGGCAAAATGGAGAAGGGATGAGGGAATGAGAGTGATGAACGATATCCTCACCGCTCATCCGGATCTCAATGCTGTTATGGCCCTCAACGATGAAATGGCATTAGGGGCCTTGGAAGCTCTCCGAACCAGAGGAAAGCTGAAACAGGTCAAACTGGTGGGTTTCAATGGTGCTTTTGAGGCGATTCAGCAGGTCTATCGGGGCAACATGGCTGCGGATGTGGTTCAATATCCGGAAAGAATTGGAGAACTCTTCGTGCACTGGGCTGTGAGAATCTCTCAGGGAGAAAAACCACCACAAGACTTGCCAAAGACACCGACCAATCCACCCACTGTCCATATCGATTCTGGGGTAGCCATTGTGGATATGCCTCTTCTGCAAATCAAGGTGGGGCCTGCATTTAAGGCGATCAGCGGCGAGCTGAAAAACTATACGAACTAAAGGAGAAAGGCAATAGGCGAGAGGCCATAGGCAAGAGAATAATGGCTGAGGTTAAGACCTTATTGTCAGGGAGCACAAAGGTGCTCCCTGACAATAAAATCCTAAAACACACATAGTGTAGCTTTTTAGGGGCGTGAAATGGGGATGCATCAATACACTGCTTTTAAGGAACCTTATTATGAAATCTAAACCATTTTCATATCCTAAAGTTGATCTGACCGGTCAGGTTGCTTTGATCACGGGTGCGGCGAAGGGCCTGGGAAGGGCCATCTCTCTGGGTTTTGCAGAGATGGGAGCCAGTCTTATCCTCGTCGATATCGACCAGAAGAATATGGAAAAGGTCTGCCTCGAAGCCAAAGAGAAAGGAAGTCCAAAGGTCATCACCCATGGGGCAGATATGCGGCAGGTGAAAGAGGTGAGAACTCTAAAACCCTTGGTAGAAAAGACCCTTCATCGCGTCGACATCCTGGTCACGAATGCAGGAACCAATGTTCCGAAATCCTCCATGAAGGTGACAGAGGCCGATTGGGACTATCTCGTCGATCTCAATCTGAAGGGTGTCTTCTTCACCTGTCAGACGATTGGTAACATCATGATGAAGCAACGCCATGGCAAGATCATCAACCTGGCCTCGACGATGGGATTTGTTGCCATCGCGGAGAGGACGGTCTACTGCGCGACGAAAGGTGGTGTTGTGCAGATGACCAAGGCATTGGCCTTGGAATGGGCTCCTTACCGGATCAGGGTCAATGCAATTGCCCCTACTTTTATCAAGACACCGATGTCCATTCCATGGCTCAAGGATAAGGAGTTTGAGAAATGGGTGACGTCCCGGATTCCCTGGGGAAGGCTTGGAGAACCCAAGGATGTGGTGGGAGCTGTTCTGTTTTTGGTCTCGGACGCTGCGGATCTCGTCACCGGTTCAACCCTCCTCATCGATGGAGGGTGGACAGCCCAATAATGGAATTCCGTGAGGGTGTAAAGTGTGAAGGGCAAGGGGTTAACCCCCTAACCCCTTATGCCTTACGGGAGAAGATGTTCGATCGACTCGGTCAGTGCTGAGGATAAGGGTGAGCGCAGAAAACGGCTTTCTATTACGGATGGAGAGGATCTCAAAGCACTTTGGTTCTGTGACAGCACTCCAAGAGGTCTCTCTTGCCTTGAAGCCAGGTGAGGTTTTAGGCCTGGTCGGTGATAATGGGGCCGGTAAATCGACCCTCATGAAGATCCTGAGCGGCGCCATTTCTGCTGATGACGGTCAGATTTACTTAGACGGGCGGGAAGTCAAGATTGAGAATCCTCAGGACGCAAGGATTCTCGGGATTGAGACGATCTACCAGACCTTTGCCCTTGTGGGAAACCTTCCGATCTACCTCAACATCTTCCTGGGAAGATATCGGGTAAAACCCTTCCTGGGCGGGTTGATCAAGATCTTGGATGAGAAGAAGATGGAGAAAGAATCCTGGGAAATTCTCGAGAATCTAAAGATCCATTTCAACTCGGTTCGAGAGAAGGTTGATCATCTTTCCGGTGGACAACGGCAGGCCGTCGCCATCGGGAGGGCTCTCTTTTTTAATCCACGAATCATTATCATGGATGAACCCACTTCGGGTCTCGCTGTGAAGGAGGTGGAACAGATCCACGACATCATTCGGGACTTCAAGAAGAAGGGTGTCTCCATCATCTTCATCACCCATCGGCTTCAGTCGATCTTCGCCGTGGCAGACCGGGTCATGGTCCTTCGAGGCGGTCAGAATGCGATGGACAAGCAGATTCCGGACACAACGTTAGAAGAAGTGGTGAGGGCCATGTTTGGATTACATGTCAAGGTGTCCTGAGGTCTTGATGAATCATTTCAACATCTTCCTGAAAAAGATCCCCAATGTGGTCTATCTCTTCACAGGTCTGGTTCTCCTTTTTTCTCTTGTCTCCCCCAACTTTTTTTCGGTTGGGAATCTCTCGAACCTGATCCTTCAGGGTTCCGTTCTTCTGATCATCTCTCTGGGAATGACTCTGGTCATGCTTTCGAATGGAATCGATCTCTCGGTGGGCAGCCTCATGTCCCTTTGCGGGATGGTGGCTGCAGTGTCTCTCTCTAACGGGCTGGGATTGATCCCCGCTCTCTTTTCTGGAATTCTGATCGGCCTCGCCTCCGGTTCCTTTATCGGATTCCTTGTGGCCCGGCTCGGGTTTTCCCCTTTTATTGCAACCTTTGGAATGATGGGTGTTTTTGAAGGGATCTCCCTCTTCTCGAATAAAGGGGAATCCATCTACTGGTCAGAATCGATCTTTAATTTCATCGGCAATGGATATCTTTTCAGCATCCCTTTTCCTGTATGGCTGGCAGCCATCACGTTGATGATCGTTTATGTTTTCCTTTATAAAACATCCTTTGGGGTGAATGTCTTTGCCATTGGCGGTCATGAAGAAGGATTGAGGCTAGCAGGAGTCAATGTGGGGCGACAGAAGATCCTGATCTATACGGTCTCCGGACTCCTGGCCAGCATTGGCGGCATCATCCTCTCTTCCCGGATTGCCAGCGGCCATCCTACCGTTGGGATTGGATACGAATTCGAGGCCATTGCCTCCTCTGTCATCGGAGGGACGACCTTCTTTGGAGGGCAAGGGGGGATTATCGGCACCCTCTTCGGAGCG
>DATIGG010000551.1:0-14939 GCA_035454825.1 Thermodesulfobacteriota bacterium
CCTGCTCCATGGCCTGCATCCCATTCTTCATAATATTGATGAGCGCCTGTGTCAACTTCTCTTCATCCATCTGGATAGGTGGCAGATTTGAATCGATTTCTGTCTGTATCTTGATCCCTAAAGTGGATGCTTCTCCCTGAAAGAGCGTCACCAAATCTTTCAAGAGATTTTCGAGAGAGGCTTTCTTTAGATTGAGCTGGAAAGGCCGAGAGAGGGTCAGGAATTGTTCGATGATCTCATTAACCCTCCGGATTTCTTTAAGAATTAATTCTGTAAAAGAGAGATATTCTCCTTGCCTTGACTCCTTCTCAGGCGGAAACTCCCGTTTAAGTCTTTGAATTCCCATACCGATGGCATTGAGAGGATTGCGAATCTCATGGGCCACACCCGCAGCCAGATGACCGAGAGAAGAGAGCCTTTCTGCCAACTGGATCCGATCCTCCATCTCTTTCATCTTCTGAAGGTGGCGATTTTGATTGATCCAGATCAGGGCAATGGCAGAGATTCCCAAGACGAGAAGAAAGAAGATCGAGAGGGCGACGGTCTTTTGGATCTGACGGAGGACAGATTGGATTTCTTTAGGAGAGTACCCAATGCGGATGACACCCATGGGTTTTCCTTTGAAGGAGAAGGATTTTGCCACTTCAAAGACATCTTCTTTCTTCGGAAGCTGACGAAGCCGAAAAAGTGGTTTGGAAGCTTGAAGAGAGTTCTTCAAAAAAGGATCCTCTTCCTTCTTGCCAATGAGGCCGGGGTCAGTATGAGCGAGAACATTGAACTGGGCATCTTGAACCGATACATAGAGTACCCCCTCCCGGAGACCGATGTCCGAGATCGCTTTCTGAATGGCAAATTGATGGATGAGCTTTCGCATCTGACTATTATCGAGCCGGAGAGAGATGATCCCAGGACTTCTTTTTCTCCAGATTGCGACGGAGAACCATGGGGCTTCGCCAGACAGAGGTTTTCCAAAGAGATCGATAACGACCGAGCGTCTCTTCTTGATAAGCTCCCGGAGAAATGGCCTGCGGTCGGGACGTGGCAAAGGAGGAGGCCAGCCCTTAATCAAACGCCCTGTTGGATCGTAGATTTCGATTGAAGTGATGAGATATTGGTCCACAAGGGATTGAAGATCTATGGGGGCCAGGGTCTTATCTCCATCCATTTGATCAACTTGATTGGCAACATCGACGAGGTATTCCGCAATGGATTCGTCCAAACCAAAGAGAGAGCCGAACAGAGGAGGCGGGATTTCGGGGGGTGATTTTTCAAAAAGTTGAAGCGAGGTGAATGTGTCCTGAATATTCTTCTCATAGTGTTGTAAGAGTACGCTCGCTTCCCTTTCCAGCAGAAGATAAAAACCATCCTTCGTCCGCTTGATCTCCAGAATTCCATTTACAATGAGAACGATGAGAAGGACTCCGGAAAGGATGGCGAGGTAGAATGGTGAAAAACTCCGCTTGATTCTGTTTCCCCGGCTGGTCAAAACGGATCCCTCATGTGGACTCAGTCCGTATTATTCTGGTTTTACGCCCTCCTGGAGAGGTGGTCTTCGGTGAGGGGGAGGTCCCATCATATCAGGTCCTTGCATCATCCGTCGGAAGGCAGGAAATTCGAACTCCGGGCACCAGTTCTTGAGTTGCTCCGGAGTGAGGAGATTTCTCACCTTGATCAGGTAGTCGAGGGATTTTTCCTCGAGTTTGGCCTGGTGTTCCAGGATCTCAGAAGATTTTGAGCGAATCAGCTCAATCTTTGTGTTTGGATTTGTGAGGAGTTCCCTGAGTTCGAGGCGTTTTGTAAAGATCTGGGCCCGAAAGACCTGGGTTTCACGAAAAAAGGTCTGCTGAAGGATGTCGAGCCCCTTCATCTGTTCTTGGGAGAGATTGAGTTCTGAAGCCTTCCAGCACTTGGGGTCCCCCCTCCAGGGTTTCATGCCCATCCCTGGTTGAGAAAAGGAAGGAGTGATGGGAAAAATTAGCAGGAGCAGAGTACAAATCGAACAGATTGTTATTAGCCTAATGTCTCTTCCTAATTTGTTCACCTGTTTTCTTTGCCTCTTTGTCACCTGTTAAAAGATATCGGAATTGTTCCAAAAAGTCAAAAATAAAGAGTTATTCAAGCCTCTTGGAAAAAAAAGAAAAGGGGGAACAAAGGCTTCCCCCTTTTCAGTTAGCTTAACCCAGCGATTCTACACAATGTCTTAGTATCCATCATGGCAGGGGTTGGTGATCAATTCCACATTCCCATACCGCCCATCCCACGGCCCATTCCCATTCCATGGCCTTGTCCCATCATTCCTCCACGACCCCATCCCCTGTGCTCTCCGAATTGAGCAATCTGTTCAGGTGTGAGGAATTTACGAGCCTCCAATTTCATCTGGACGCCTTTTTCCATTATCTGATTTCGAAGGTCTCTTAGTTCTTTCTCCTTGTCCGAAATGGCCTTGGCATCAGCCTTTGGATTCGACCATAAGGATTGAAGTTCGATCCTTTTTGTCACCACGGCTCCTATGAGCTGAGCGTTTTCCTCTCTGAACTTTGTCCGCAATTCATTCAGGTTGGTTTTTTGCTCTGCCGTCAAATTAAGAGCCTTACCTGGACCCTGTGAACCCATGCAAGGTCTCTCTCCTCGCTGAGGGTGATGACCAGGGCCAGCTCCTGGTCCAGGACCAAAGCCAGGGCCTTGTGCGTAAGCATAGGTTACACCTAATAGCATAACCGCAACTAATCCGAGGGTAATGATTCTTTCTTTCATCTTTTCGTCTCCTTTCCATCAAATTTTGTTTTATAAGAGAGCAAGGTCTGTGCCAACTGGCTTTCCAATCTGAAGATTTGTGGGCTAACTTGATGAATGGAAGGAAATATGAGCTTTTGTTTGAATGATGATGAGGATAAGAACCTCAGAAAAAAAGCATGAGACTTTGATTAGAGTTTGTCCATAAGTTACGGTTTTCATAAAGAATTGTCATTCCGACGAAAGCCGGAATCCAGTGTTTCGGAGGTCTCTGGATGCCGGATCAAGTCCGGCATGACGGACTGAACAGATTTCATGGATAGGTACTGATAAATTCTGTTGAGGGCTTTCAATTTCAGAGGCATATGGTTAAGGTCGCATCATTCTGAGAGGAAATATCTGTCGATGTTTTGAATGGTAAATTCAATTTCGTCTGAAATTTCAATCAGAAAGAAGTATCGACAATTCCGACGAACTTTTCGACAAATATTTGTGAGGCAATTCTTTATGAGAACCGATTCCTTCAGACAAATAAGCTCTCGATCGTAACTGAGACATTGTACTCATGAGTCTTTTTTTCTTGACAAAAATATTGATAAAAATTAGAAAGAGCATATTAACAAAACAAAGGTGAAGCATGGAATACGGATATCCAAAGGGCCATGTATTTTATCGGAAGTTGGGCCGGACCTATCCTATGGTGACCCACGGAGATGGGATCTATCTTTATGATCAGAATGGGAAGCAATACATTGATGGATCGGGTGGGGCCATTGTTGTGAATGTTGGCCATGGGCAGAGAGAGATTCTCCAGAAAATGACAGAGCAGATGGGCCAAATCGCATATGTCCATGGAACTCAATTCACAACAATGGCGGTTGAAGAGTATGCAGAGGCTTTGGGTGAGATCCTGCCATCGGGATTGGGGAAAATCTATTTTCTCTCTGGAGGTTCGGAAGCTGTTGAGGCTGCTGTCAAACTGGCAAGACAGTTCTATCTGGAATCAGGGCAGTCGCAGAGATGGCGGGTTGTTGCCCGCTGGCATAGTTACCATGGAAACACGCTCGGAGCCCTCTCCTTGACCGGACGGATTGGGATGAGGAGACCTTATCTTCCTCTTTTAATCGACTTTCCTCATTTCCCGCCGCCCTATTGCTACCGGTGCCCTTTTGGCTCCACTTACCCCAGGTGTGAACTCGAATGCGCAAAGGCATTGGAAAATGTGATCCAGATGGAAGGCCCGGAAACGATTTCAGGGGTCATTCTCGAACCTATCATCGGAGCCACGGTCGGGGCAGTTGTGCCTCCTGATGAATATTTCCCCTTGATCCAGGGGATCTGTAATCGATACGGGATTCTCTGTATTGATGACGAGATAATGACAGGGATGGGAAGGACAGGAAAGTGGTTCGCTGTTGACCACTGGAACGCCGTCCCTGACATCATGATTTTGGGGAAAGGGATGAGCGGAGGGTATTTCCCACTTTCAGCAGTGACTACCCGAAACGATCTCGTAGACCGGTTAAAGGAGAAAACAGGGGGGTTTGTTCACGGCCATACCTTTTCCCATCATTCAGTAGCATGCGCAGTGGGATTGGCAGTTCTTCAGTTTATCAACGAGCACCATCTGGTTGACCGTTCTCGTCAAAGAGGGATTTACCTCTTAAAGAGATTGGAAGAATTGAAAGAGTTCACCTTTGTTGGGGATGTCAGAGGGAAGGGTTTGATGACCGCCATTGAGTTTGTCAAAGATCAGAAGACCAGGGAGCCTTTTCCAAGGTCAGATCGATTCACTGAAAAGGTGATTGATATCGCCTTAGAGAATGGCCTTGTCCTTTATCCAGGCACGGGGTTTGTCGATGGAATGAATGGAGATATGGTGATGGTTGCTCCTCCCTTTGTCATTGAAGAAAGCCAGATCGATGAGATCATGGACTCCCTGAGAAAGACCTTCAGCAAGATGAATTCTAAATTCCGGGGATCATGAGAGGGAGTTTAGATCGACTTGATTTCCAACGTTATAAGATTCCGAGTCGAAGGGGTTTTTAATTAGAGTCTGTCTATAAACTTTGTCAGGCCGTCATGCCGGACTCGATCCGGCATCCAGAGACCCTTGAGAATACTGGATTCCGGCTTTCGCCGGAATGACGACTTCTTATGAAAACCGCAATTTATGGACAGACACTAATTAGCTTTTTCTGTTTGGCAGACAGGTGAGAATTTACACAAGCTTTTATGAATAGGGTCATTTGGATGAGAAGGAGGTGAGAGAAAGGAATAGATTACGGATTGCATATTGGATTGAAATTTTAATTATTTTTGGAGGAGGTGCGAAGATGAAACGATTCATTGTTTTGGGATTTGTCTTGAGTTTATTGGCGGTTGGGACATGGGCATTTGCTGCGGATACGATCAAGATCGGTGTGGTGGGTCCGAGGACAGGTCCTGCGGCTGCGACGGGAAAAGCTTTTGAAGAGGGGATTGCGATCGCTCTGGACCATATCAATGCCAAAGGAGGCGTGCTTGGAAAACCCCTTGAGGTTGTATTCGAGGATACAGGAGGTGTTCCGGAAAAGGCTGCTTCTGCATTTGAAAAGCTGGCGACGCGCGATAAGGTTCCTGTCGTCGTGGGGGAAAGCCATTCCTCTTCAGCTCTCGCAGAGATCGAGCTTGCCAATCGCTATAAAGTTCCCTTGATCATCTGTGAAGCATGGCACGATGACATTACAAAAAAGAATTATAAATGGGTCTTCCGCGCAGGGCCCGCGAACAGCGGTGTGGTCGATTTTTATATCGCCCCCTTTGTAAAAGAGAATGGATTTAAGAAGGTGGCTATTGTCCGGGAGAATTCCGATTGGGGAGTCGGGATTGCCGAACGTACCGAAATGAATCTCAAAAATTTCGGCATTCCATTCATGACGCTGAAGGTCGAGCGGGAGAGCAAAGATTTTTATACCGAACTGACGAAGATCAAGGCGGAAAATCCGGACATCATCCTTGCCTATATCTACGGGACTGGACTTCACTTCTTTGTTTCTCAGGCTAACGAGGTTGGACTTTCACCCAAAAGCCTCATACTCGATGGTGCAGGACCTCCAAGTCTTTGGCCGGAATTCTGGAAGAACGTTGGAAAGGCTGGGGAACTTGAACTCTTCATGTCGAGCATGCATGAAAAAGTTCATCTGACATCCACAAGCCGGAAATTCTGGGACGATTACAAGAAGAAATACGGAAAAGACCCCACCGATTATAAGGTCCGTTCGATCTACAATGTGGTGCTGATTGCAGCCGATGCTATCAGCCGGGCCAAATCAGTGGAGAATGAGGCCATTGTGGCCGCCCTTGAGAAGACCAATCTTGAGGTAACGACCGGAATAGTGAAATTCGGCCTAAAACAGGGATCCTATGAATACCATCAATGGATGCCGCCGATGCTCGTTGTACAATGGCAGGAACAACAACAGGTGGTTGTTTATCCCAAAGAAGCAGCCACAGGAGCGTTAAAGAAAGGAAAGTAATCAGGGATCAGGGATTGGGGAATAGGAAGATAGGGGTTAGGGGTTGGGGGTTGGGGATTATACACGACGACATAAGTCTTCTGTAGTTTGTCATTCCGGGCTTGCCCTGTACCAGCACGGTGCAGGGCTTGACCCGGAATCCAGTATTGTCCTGGGATTCCCGTCTTCGTCTTCGCGGGAATGACGAACATCGATGCAATTAATGACGCTATATATAGACGCTTTGATGGGTTGTCCCCAACCCCTAACCCCAGAGTTAGATAGGGTGTCGCATGTCTGAGTTCTTGATGTATCTAACCAATGGGATTGTCATCGGCGTCATCAATGCCATTTCTGCGATCGGTGTTTCTCTGATCGTGGGTATCATGAAGGTAGTCAATTTTGCCCATGGAGAACTCTACATCTTTGCGGGATATTTCAGCTACCATTTAAGCACATCCCTCGGAGTTTCGCCCCTCCTGGCAATGCCCCTTTCTGTCTTCTTCGTCTTTCTCATCGGGATCGGAATAGAACGAACTCTGATTCGGCCTACTTACGGGGATGAGATGTATTCCCTGATTATTACCTTCGTTCTCTCCATCGTCCTGCAGAATGCAGCCCTTTTGATCTTTGGACCCTACCCCAATAAACCCCCCAATCTTGTGACCGGAGCCACGAATATTTTTGGCCTTTATCATTACGGAAACCAGAGGCTTCTTTCGTTCTTTATGTCAATTGGCATTCTTCTTTTCATCTTCTATCTGATTAAGAGGACGTGGTTTGGCAAGAGCATCCGGGCGGTTTCACAGGACCGTGGAATGTCTTCGCTCGTAGGAGTAGACCACTTCCGGGTCAACATGCTTTCATTCGGCCTGGGAGCGGCCCTGGCAGGAGCGGCAGGCGTGGTCATCGCCCCGATCTTTCCAGTTACACCCACAGGCAGTTCCTCTGTCAGCCTGACCGCATTTGTTGTGGTTGTTCTCGGTGGGATGGGCTCCCTCAAAGGTTGTGTTGTTGGGGGGTTAGTTTTAGGGATTTTAGAAAACATGGGGGCTGCTTACATTTCGACCATGTATCGCAGTATCTTCGGTTTTATTATACTGATTCTTGTTCTGGTCTTCAGACCCTGGGGATTGTTTGGGCAAAAAACGTGAAAGACAATGCTTTTCTCATAATCCCTTCGCGCTGAGCCCCTCGGTCCACCGTTCGTCCTGAGCCGGTCGAAGGATGAACGGTTGACTCAAGACCGACCTGTCGAAGTGAAGGTTCAATTACCACCCTTCGACGGGCTCAGGGTGACCGGTTTTTCCTTAACTTAGTTAACAGAATTGGTTTTGCAGGGGTAAACCTACTTGAAGAGATTCTGGGTGCCTATCCTTTTTGTTGGTCTGGCTATTTTCCCTCCATTTTTTCTGTCGCAGTACTGGCTTCACGCGATGATCATCAGCCTTTTTTATGTGATGATGGCTTCTTCCTGGAATCTCATTGCAGGATACACGGGTCAGATTTCCTTTGCCCATGCCGCCTTTTCAGGGGTGGGGGCCTACGCCTCAGGAATGTTGGCTGTGAATCTTGGCGTTCCTCCTTGGCTCGGCGTTTTAATCGGTGCAGGAGTGGCTGCCCTGTTAGGATTGGGACTTGGCTATCTCTGCATCCGGATGGGAGGGATTTACCTCTCCCTGACTACACTCGGTTTCTCGGAGATTTTGAGGATTATCATCACCAATGAGGATCAATGGACCCGCGGGACGATGGGGCTTCAGGTACCAGGCTTTTTTACGGAATACTCGAAGGCCAGTTATTACTATCTCTTTCTCGCGGTCACCATCCTTTTTCTTATCCTGATCCATAAGATTATCCACTCGGAGATGGGCCTGACCTTCCGGGCGGTTCTAAATGATGAGATGGCTGCATCATCGACTGGAATCAATACGATTCGGGTCCGGGTCTTGGCTTTCACCGTTTCAAGCGCCATGGCTGGTCTTGCTGGAGGGCTTTATGGCCATTATCTGATGCTTATTACCCCGGATATTCCTTCGCTGGGTCAGATGTTTTTGGTCCTCGCCATGGCTGTTATCGGAGGGATGGGAAGTTTTGCTGGCCCGATCCTCGGGTCCTTTGTTTTAGAAATTCTATCGGAGTATATAAGGGTTTATGGTGAATATCATGTCCTACTCTTCGGTCTGGTTGCGCTGACGGTAGCAAGGTTTGCGCCCGAAGGGATCATGGGAATATTAGATAAAAGGCTGAGGCTGAGACCAAGATTGGGATAAAGGCTAAAGCTCAGTCTGACACTAAGGCTAAGGAACCCTAAATGAGTGTAACAAAATTGATCGAAGGAAACGGGTTAACAAAATCATTCGGGGGATTGACGGCAGTTAAAAAGGTTCATTTTTACCTTGGAGAAGGTGAAATCGTCGGACTCATCGGTCCGAATGGAGCGGGCAAGACGACCCTTTTCAATCTTGTCAGCGGGGTCTTCCACCCGGATGCTGGCAGCCTCTATTTTGATGGAAATGATGTTACACAGCTCAGGCCTTTTGAGATTTGTCGCTTGGGCATAGCAAGGACCTTCCAGATTGTGCGGCCCTTTCTAAAGATGAGTTGCCTCGAAAATACGCTGGTGGGTCTGATCGGCCGCAACGACAAAAAGGGTGGTAAGGAAGGGAGAAAAGAAGAGGCTAAAGACCTGTTAAAATTCGTCGGCCTTGAAAATCGTGAGCAACTCTTGGCCAGCAATCTCACACTGATTGAAAAGAAACGATTGGAGATGGCAAGAGCCTTGGCAACAAGGCCTAAGATCCTCCTTCTGGATGAGGTGCTGGCAGGACTCAACCCTTCTGAAATCCTCCAGGCCTTAGAATTGATTGAAGTCATCCGAACTGAGTTAAAGGTGACGATCTTCTGGATCGAGCATGTGATGGGCGCCATCATGAAAGCCTCGGACCGGATCATCGTTCTGGATCAGGGAGAAAAAATCAGGGAAGGAAAACCGGAGGAGGTTGCCTCGGATCCAAGAGTCATTGGAGCTTACTTAGGTGAATCGGATGCTTGAAGTCCCCCCTAAAACTTCCCCTCCCTTTTGAGACTGTGTCGCAGGTCCTTTCATGGTTCGACAGGCTCACCGCGAACGGACATAGGCGCTTTTAATCTCAATTACTTAGCCGTTCGTCCTGAGCATGTCGAAGGGCGGACGGCGAATTACGACACAGTCTCTTTGGGGAAAGGACAAAGGGAGGGAGAGATACAAATGCTTGAGGTAAAAGGAATCAATGTTTTCCGGGGAGAGACACAGATCCTCTGGAATGTTGGGATGAAAGTAGATAGCGGTGAGGTGGTTACGGTCTTGGGGGCCAACGGCGCCGGGAAGACGACTCTTGTCGAATCGATCCTCGGGATCCATCATCCCACAAAAGGCACCATCACTTTTTTAGATCGGGAGATCACCTTTAAGTCCTCTTTTCTCATTACGCGATCGGGGGTGTCCTGTGTCCCGGAAGGGAGAAGGATCTTTAAGGATATGACTGTTTACGAAAATTTGGAAATGGGTGCCTATCCGAAAAAGGCCCGGGCATCACTCATGGATACCGTGGAATGGGTCTATTCCCTCTTTCCTGTACTGAGGGAGAGGAAGAATCAGATCGCAGGGACGCTGAGTGGCGGGGAACAGCAGATGCTTGCCATAGGCAGGGCCTTGATGTCAAAGCCGATACTCCTGCTCATTGATGAGCTTTCCCTGGGGCTTTCACCTAAGATTACCAAAGAGATTTATGGAACGATCAAGAAACTCCATCAGGAAGGAGTGACGATCCTGCTAATTGAGCAGAACGCAACACTCGCACTCCGCCATAGCCAGAGAGGGTATGTTTTGGAAACAGGAAGGATTGCACTTCAAGGGACCTCTCAAGAACTCTTGGGAAACGAACATATTCGAAAAGCCTACTTGGGAATGTAAAACCTGGAAAATTGGAATAATGGAATGATGGAGTACTGGGGATGAGACCATGGAAAAACTAATTATCTCGGTGGGGATTACGGGTTCCCGGATCACCCGAAAGCAGACCCCTTATATTCCGATTCTGCCTGAGGAAATCGCCCAATCAGGAATTGAAGCCTGGCAGGCAGGCGCCTCCGTCCTCCATGTGCATGTGAGAGATCCAAAGACCGGGTTAGGGAGTCAGGATGTCCAAGTTTTTAAGGAGGTGGTGGATCGGATTCGGAGTGAAACTGATGCCATCCTCTGCCTGACGACCAGCGGCATCCCGGGCCGTAATCTTCCTATCGCTGACCGGCTTCAATCCCTTGCCTTAGGTCCGGAGATCGTTTCCTTCGATGCCGGGTCTGTCAACATGGGAGAAAATGTTTTTCTCAACCCTCCGGAATTTCTCGATGCGCTGGCCAGGGAGTCTCTGGCAAAGGGGATCAAGCCTGAGCTTGAGGTGTTTGAAGTCGGAATGGTCTTTACCTGTATCCGGTATTTAGAGAAGGGTCTTCTTAAACCGCCTCTTCACTTCCAATTCGTTTTGGGAACGCCTGGTGGAATGCCTGCTACCGCCAAATCGCTTCTTCACCTTATAGAAATCATTTCTAAGGGTTCCACATGGTCTGTTATTGGAACGGGTGCAGGTCAGCTCCCCATGGCCATGATGGGTATGGTCATGGGAGGCCATGTTCGAGTTGGTCTGGAAGACAATATCTATTATTCAAAGGGCGTTCTTGCTAAGAGCAACGCTGAATTAGTGGAGCGGGTCGCCCGAATTTCAAAGGAATTCGGAAGAGAGATTGCAACACCCTCCGAAGCTAGGAAGATCCTGAGCCTACCAAGTGCATAATACCAATCCCCACCAAGCCTTGTATTGTCTGCGAAGTCCAGGGGTTGATTGACTTTTTGTCAACACCCTATTCAGAAACCTGCAAAAATTAAACGTCTTATATTCTTCCCACTGGAAATCGACATAAGCGGCATCTTTAGAACATCTTTTAATTTTGATGAGTTATAAGTTTGCTTTTCAAATTGAGGGGCTTGGCACAGGACTTGCTAAAATTATTCCTGATCGCCTGGAAAGGGGATTAGATGAATCCTGCAGTAAAAGAATTCGCAACCATGAATTTTCTGGTCATCTGGTTAGTTGTTTTTGTAGGTTTTGTGTTTCTGAAGGTTGTTAAAAGAAACATGGAAGATTAGGGAAGAAGATGAACGAGGCAAATCCTCTCAGGCTTGATAGAGATAAAACAATTTATGGAGGAGAAACAAGGGCGAGGAGCATTGAAATTAACATTAAGCGGGTTGCTACCTGGACCCTTATTTTTACCAATGCATTTTTTGTTTCCTATTTTTTTGCCAGATTGTTTCGATTGATCTAAAGAGTACAGCGATTCAGACGGTAAGACGATAGACCTCAGACATCAGACTAAAGAGAAAAACAATAGCCAGAGATTACATAGAAAGAAAGGTCTGGGAGTTAGCAGAAGAACTGGCACTTTTAGTATTTTCAAAAGATTTCAGAAGAGCGAAGCTGGGTTAGTTTCCTATATTTAAGACGTCTGACGTCTAAAGTCTGAAGTCCATTGTCTGAATTACAAGCCTATTTGAGATATTTTGAGAGTTGTTTAAAATCGTCAGTCCCAGCCTCCTTCAATAATTGGAAGGCGATGATCTCTGTGGTTGAGATCATCGCCCCTTTTTTTTCCATCCACCTGAGAGCCACCTCCCAATCCAATTTCTTTCTTGAACCGATGGCATCCGCCGCAACGTGAACCTCATAATTTCTTTGGATGAGATCCCGGGCCGTCTGAAGGACGCAAACATGGGCTTCTATCCCGGTAAGGATGATCTGGCTTCTCCTAAACTCCTCTAATTGTTCATTGAAGGTTCTCACCCCGCAACAACTGAAGGATACTTTCTCGATAGGGGTGATCGTTCCGAGCTCCTCCCGAATTTCAGGGATCGTTCTTCCAAGCCCTTTGGGATACTGCTCTGTGGCGAGGATAGGGATTTTCAAATGCTTGGCAAAGGCAATAAGGATCTTTATATTCCGGATGAGGTTTTTGGCCATCTCAGGCGGCATGATCTTCGTTTGAGCTTCCTGAAAATCGATTGCCACAAGAACAGATTGTTCCCTGTTCATTTTTCCTTTCTCCCTTTACCCTATCCTTTTTTTCATGAGACAGGGATCTGTCAACTCCTACCCCCCCTGCTCCCCCATTAAATTAACCCCTCCCCACCTCCCCTTATGTTAAGGGGAGGTTAGCCACTCAATACCCGGATGAACCTCTTTTGAATGATTTCAGCACGGTTAGAATCGACTAAGACATTATCCGCTTCACGGGAACTTTGGTGTTGAATTTTAAATGAATTTGTTCTATTTGTAAATTGTTGGGTTCGCCCGTCATTTATTTTTTTGGAATGGAAATGGGATCGATTGTCGGATTTGGTGCCCTCTAAGAGATGAATTGGTGGTAATCGTGACCCGTCACAGGTTCGATTGGACCAGGGTAGTCTCCCCTCCAAAACCTTGAAACGCGGGGCATTGGAGGGGGAATGATGGATGGGTAGTGTTAAAGGGACCGTTTTGGAGGTATCTAGCCACTGGCTCATCGCTCAAAGGTGCCGCTTCAAGTTTTCTCCGGAGAGACCACCCCGGTCCCTTGAGGTAGATTGGCCGGGTCGAACGTATCAACCCGAATTCTCAAACGGGGGATGGAGATGGAGTCAAGCGGCGGAACCATCAGGGTTTTGGTTTTTGCGAGTGGCGACGAGAAGGGGGGAGGCTCTGGGTTCCAAGAATTGGTCGAATTCTCCCGAACGAATCCGCCGGTCCTTGACGCTCAAATCATCGGAGTCATTTCCAACCATAAAAACGGAGGAGTTCGCAGAAGATCGGACGCCCTTCATATTCCTTTTGACTACTGGCCCGGACCCTATGATGCCAAGGGTTACCAGACGTTCGTCGAAAAATATCAGGCGCACTTTGTTATGTGCTCCGGGTGGTTAAAGTTTGTGAGAGGACTTGACCCTGCCAGGACTATCAATATACACCCGGGACCACTGCCACGGTTTGGCGGGGCGGGGATGTATGGGCATTATGTGCACGAAGCAGTCATGGCAGCTTATCATCGGGGCGAAATCATTCAGAGCGCAGTGACGATGCATTTTGTTGACGACATCGCCTATGATAACGGTCCGATTATCTTTCAAATGCCCGTACTGATTAGACCGGACGATGATGCCGAGACACTGGCTAAAAGGGTTAACGAAAAAGAACGCGCCTGGCAGAGTCATATTCTAAATTTAATCGTCCATCAACATATTTACCTCAGCAATGGGCAGGTCTTTTACAAAAGTGGGACACCTAAAAGACTTTTTTATTAATGCCTCATGCCCGGAGAGCATCCCTGCATGCGCCAAGGCTTAGGTCAGCAGGCTCGAACCATGAAAATCGATAACCCCCCACTGTTCCCCCCTTAATTTAAGGGGGGATGAAGGGGGGTTAGAAAGGATAATAGGGATGTACCACTTATTCTTGCGCAAAGATGAGACACTGGAATACTGTTTTAATGTCGAAGCGTCCGCCCCCTTGAATGCCGATGAGCTTTCGATTTTAAGGCAGCTCTTAGCCGACGGTTTTGTACCGGACAGTATCTCGATGAAACCGATTAACCCTGACGGGCGCGATGTCGTGGAACTTGGTCCGCGCATGAATTTTGCGACCGCTTATTCAACCAATATCGTCGCCATTTGCCAGACCTGCGGACTTGATAAGGTGAGTCGGATCGAACGGTCACGGCGATATCACCTTTCTTCAGAGGTTGATAGGGGCCGATTCATCAAGGATCATCACGATCGAATGACCGAGTGCCTCTATGAACAGCCCTTGCAAACATTCGAAACTGGACTGCTGCCAGAACCTGTTTTCGAGATCCCTATGCTGGAAAAGGGCCCGAGTGCCCTCTTGGAAATACCGGGTCTGGCAATGGATGAGTGGGACAGAAATCTCTACTACGATTACTTTGTCAGGGAAGAGGGGAGAAATCCTACGATCGTTGAAATCAGAGATCTGGATAACGCCAACAGCGAGCACTCACGGCACGGCTATTTCAAAGGGAAACAGATGATCGACGGTGTGGTGATGCCGGAAACGCTCATGGACATCGTCAAGTCAACTTTGAAAGCGAATCCCTCAAACAGTATCATCGCGTTCAAGGATAATTCGAGCGGGATTCAAGGCTATGACTGCTGGACGATTCTTCCCGAACAACCCGGATGGCCGGCACCCTTCAAGAAGCAGAAGGTAAAGTACCATATCATTTTTACGGCGGAGACGCACAATTTTCCGACCGGGGTTGCTCCCTTCCCCGGTGCTGAAACAGGGACGGGAGGAAGGATCCGCGATGTACAGGCAACGGGGAGAGGAGGTCTTGTGGTTGCCGGGACAGCGGCGTACTGTGTCGCTAACTTGCTCATCCCCGGCTACGATCTCCCCTGGGAGGACAAGCGTTCTATCTATCTGTCGAGTCTGGCTTCTCCTCTCACCATCGAAATCAGGGCAAGCGACGGGGCCAGCGATTACGGCAATAAGTTCGGCGAACCCGTTATTGCTGGTTTTACAAGGTCGTTCGACCAGAAACTTCCCAGCGGCGAACGCTGGGGATGGATCAAACCGATCATGTTCACAGGCGGCATCGGACAGATCGATGCCCGGCACAGTG
>DATIGG010000552.1:0-7157 GCA_035454825.1 Thermodesulfobacteriota bacterium
GAGTCCACAATGGCTTCAATGGATCCCTTGCCATATTTCTCAGGCTCTTTGGAGAAACGTTTCGATGCGGCATAGGCCACCCATGCTGCAATGTCTGCCCCCGCACCCGGAAGAATGCCGATGAACGTTCCAATCAGTCCGGAACGCCAGAAATTCACCTGATATTTCCTGAAGAGTCCCCACACCCCCTTAAAGATATGTCCTGTCCGGACGCGGGTGATCGGGTAAGCAAGCTCACCCTGCATGACGCTCCGGATGACCTCGGAGACGCCGAAAAGACCGATCATGGCCGGGATGAAGTCAACACCATTGAGCAATTCAACGCTTCCAAATGTAAAACGGGGAAGGCCCAGCGTGATGTCTACACCCACAGTGGACAGAAAGAGCCCCAGAAACATCGACAGGGCTCCCTTCACCTGGGAGCCGGCCGATACCATGACGGTAGCGCTCAACCCCATCGTAGCGAGCCAGAAATATTCGAAGGTTGTGAAGGTCAGCGCGAACTCCGCCAGGATCGGGGCAGAGGTCATCAGGATGACCGCCCCCAGCAAACCTCCAATGGCCGAAAAAAAGACATCCGCGCCCAAGACCAGTTCTGCTTTTCCCTGCTTGGTGAGCTCAAAAGAATCCTGCGTGTAGGCTGCTGAAGAAGGTGTCCCCGGAATGCGTACGAGAGCAGCCGGTATATCTCCGGCAAAGATGGCCATGGCCGACATGGTGACGACGGAGACGAGGGCAGGCACGGGGTCCATGAAAAAGGTGAATGGAATCAAAAGCGCTGCAGCCATGGTGGCAGTCAGGCCGGGCATCGCTCCAACAAAGAGGCCGTAGACAGCCGAAATCATGATGATCACGATGACTTTGAAATTAAACAAGAGCGCGAGACCCTGAAGGACAGGTTCCATCCTTGACCCCGTTTGAAGATGAACCGACGCCTACCATCCGAGGAATCCCGGAGGAAGAGGAACTCTTAGAATCTTTAAGAACATCCCATTGATGAAAAGAGTGATGCAGATGCTGGCAATCGCGCTTCTGAGAATTGGCGCTCCAAGTTTCGTCATCAGTATAAACAGCAGGACGGCGCTCGTCACCAGGAAACCGACTTTATCGACCGTAGCAACATAGACGCCAATGATTCCCAAGACAAAAAAGGCATTCACAACTTTCTTGTGCACCGGCGAAGACGCCTCCTCCTTCGAGGCAAACCGCCTTTTGGCTTTGAGGATCAGGACGCCTCCAAAAATGATGAACAAAACAGCCAGAAGATTGGGGAAAAGGCCGGGCCCGGGATGTCCCTTTTCAAGGGAAGGGTAGGAATAAGTCTGGGTGAAGATGAATATCCCGAGTGCTATGAAGATGCTTCCGAAAACAGCATCGTTCTTCTTCATCGGTTCACCTAAAGCGGGGACACACGACTTTGTGTCCCCGCTAAACCGCGGCTCAAAACCCTGAAGACCTCGACTCCGTCTTTCGCCGGAGAGACGAAATATAGAGTGTCGTCCTTTCCTATCATTCCATTATTCCACCATTCCATCATTCCATTGAAGTTTAGTGCCTATTTCACCAATCCTACTTCCTTCATGAGGACGCCCATCTCCTTATCCCCATCGGCCATGAATTTTCCATATTCCGCAGCAGGCTTCCACAGAATTCCAAATCCGCTATCCTGCATAAACTTTTTGAACTCCGCACTGGCCACGGCCTTCTCCAGCGATTTCTCAAGGACGTTTACGATGGCATCCGGTGTCTCTTTGGGAACGCCAATGCCGCGCCAGGTTCCCAGGGAATAATTGATGCCCGATTCTTTGAGGGTTGGAACATCCGGGAAGACATCCAACCGCTTGTCTCCCATGATGGCAAGGGCCCTCACCTTCTTTGCCTCGATCAAGGAGCGGGCTTCGACAAGGCTGCAGGTCACAACCTGAACGCCACCAGCCACCAACTCCTGGAGCCCGGGAGCGGCTCCCTCACTCGGAACCCAAGGAATAGCATCCGTGGAAACTCCCGCTGCCTTGAGCATACCGGCCCGGCCAAGGTCCCAGATGCCTCCCTTTCCCGTACCAGAGGCCTTTAGTTTTCCAGGATTGGCCTTGGCATAATCGAGTAATTCCCTAATATTTTTCCAGGGAGCATCTGCCTTTACGTTGACCCCTGCAGAATCGACGTTCACGAGTCCTACAGGTTTGAAATCGCTGTAGGTAACCTTCGCAAGCCCCATCCAGTGCATCATGTTGATCTCCACCGTCACAATCGTGATGGTGTGGCCGTCAGATGCTGCCGTCGAGCCTGCTGTGTGTCCGACTGCTCCGCCTCCGCCCGTCCGGTTGACCACGGTCACAGGTTGCCCCAGATCCTTCTCGAGCAATACAGCCAACATCCGGGCGACCCTGTCTGTTCCGCCTCCAGCCCCCCATGGGCAGATAAGCTGGATGGGCCGTGAGGGATACTTGGTCTGTGCCTCTGAAAAACTTGAGAGGATTCCCAAACACATCACCGCCACAATAGCCCCGATCAAATAGATCCTGTTTCTTTTCATCACCCTTTCCTCCTTTCTTCTCCCTCACCCTTAGCCCCTTCCCAAGGGGAAAGGGATGGGTGATGGGAAATATCGCATTATCTCTATCAAAAAGGCGGCGGGTTGTCAATGAAATAAGGTGACGTGTGAAATAAGGTGACGATGTCAGACAGTAAGACTACAGCCCTCAGACGAAAGACTGCCACATCCTCTATGCTCCTTGCTCTATGCAGTTTTAATGGCACTGGCACGATTGGTGAAAGGTCTGACGTCTAACGTCTGAAGTCCAGTGTCGGAATTGAAGAGGTGAATGATGGTAGATTTTCCCTTGACAAAGGGAAAGGTCTGAAATAGTGTTGAATCTACCAACAAAGAATCGAAAAAAGGAGGGCAATTGATGATGGAAATCAGAAATCCGGTACACCCCCAAGATTTTAAATTATATACGACAGAGAAAATAAGGCAGGAATTCTTGATCCAGCGTTTATTTACACCTGGAGAGACCCGGCTCGTTTACAGCCATTTTGACCGGATGATCGTTGGCGGTGCCTGTCCTGATAAGGACCTGAAACTGGAGGCGAGTAAAGAGATTGGAGCCAGTTTTTTTCTTGAAAGAAGGGAGATGGGCATTGTCAATGTCGGGCCCAGAGGAACAGTCAGCGTGGGCGGCGAGAAATATGTCCTTGAAACAAGGGATGGACTCTATGTTGGAATGGGATCAAAGGAGATCATTTTTTCGAGTGATGATCCCCTCCATCCCGCACGGTTCTATCTGAACAGCAGTCCTGCCCATGCAAAGTATCCCACCCTGAAAATAGGGCTCAAAGATGCCGAAAAGACCCATCTGGGCTCACCGAGTGAATCGAATGTGAGAACGATCAATAAATACATCCATCCAAACGGCGCAAAAAGCTGTCAACTCGTCATGGGCATGACCCTTCTTGAGCCAGGGAGCGTCTGGAACAGCATGCCCTGTCATACCCATGAGCGGAGAATGGAAGTCTATTTCTACTCTAATCTACCGGACAATGCCGTGGTCTTTCATCTCATGGGTGAACCTGAAGAGACACGACATATCGTCGTTCGGAACGAGGAAGCCGTAATCTCACCCAGTTGGTCCATTCATTCGGGCGTGGGGACAAGTCATTATGCTTTCATATGGGGCATGATTGGAGAAAACCAGACCTTTACAGACATGGATGCAGTGGCCATGGGACGGTTGAGATAAACTGCTCCGCTATTCCGGTAGTCTCTTAGTCTGGGTTCAGAATCGCTTACTGACTATATGACTATCGGCGGGTTGAGTCTGTAAAGGTGAGTTAAAAAATCATTCTGAGATGGCCGCCTTTGTCTTTCCCCGCACCTCGCGATTAACGACAGATCTCGGCCATTTCCCCAGAAGTACATCTGCAACGCTCTCTGCTGTCCTTCGGTTCAACTCCCTGATCGATTCCTCGGAGTAAAATGCGACATGGGGAGAGACAATTACGTTTTCCATCTTGAGCAGAGGATTCTCGGAATCGGGGGGTTCTTTTTCCAGAACATCCAAACCAGCCCCGGAGACAAGACCTTGTTTCAGGGCTTCAGCTAAGGCTCTTTCATCGATGATCGGCCCCCTGGAGGTATTAACGACCAGAGGTTTCCTTTTCATTTTACGAAAGGCTTTTTCTCCGATCAGATGCCGGGTGGATTCATTCAGAGGGCAGTGGATGGAGATGAAGTCCGACTCTTTCAGGAGGGTATCGAGGTCCACCAATTCGACCCCTCCCTCGGCTTTTTGGATATAAGGATCGAAGGCAATCACTCTTACTCCCAGGCTCGATACGATCTTTGCCACTTCCGAACCGATCTTTCCAGACCCGACGAGCCCCATGGTCATTCCACGGATCCGGTGGATGGGCCCTCCTTCTGTGAAATCCCAGTGTCCTGCCCTTATCTTTTGATCGAAGAAGACAGTCTTTCGGATCAGGGCCATGAGCAGGGTCACCGCCTGAACGGCCACCTCATCGACGCAGTAGTCCGGCACGTTGGCGACGATGATCCCTAAATCGGTTGCAGCCCGAAGATCGATGGGGTCGACACCTACCCCGTACCGGGCAATGACTTTGCATTGGGGAAGATTTTCGAGAACCTTCCGGGTCATCAGGGCATACTGGTTCAGGAGCCCATCCGCATCCTTGCAAACTTGGATGAGTTCCCCCTCTTCCTTTGCCTGAGCCCAGATCAGCTCAGCCCCGACCCGGTCAAACACTTTTCTTTCTTCTTCGATCCCACCATGATCACAATCGGTGATCACCACCTTCCATTTTGGACGATTCATAGAACTGTCTCCTTTGATATTCAATGTCGTATATTACATTAGAATTACACACGAATAAAACAAGTGAATGTAGCAACGACCGTTCATGGTGAGCTTGTCGAACCATGAACGGCACCCTTCGACGTGCTCAAGGTGAGCGGATTGATTGTTCACGTTATTCATGCGCAGTTCCTTAGCCC
Organism: Thermodesulfobacteriota bacterium; assembly: GCA_035454825.1. Classification (GTDB taxonomy): domain Bacteria; phylum Desulfobacterota; class BSN033; order BSN033; family UBA1163; genus DATIGG01. The sequence continues at coordinate 5,015 of DATIGG010000552.1, forward strand.
CTTTTAACAGAGTCCCTTCCCCCTGAAGTACTTCTTCGCTTCCCTTCGTATTCGATCTATTTCTTTTTCCTGATCCGCCGCCAGGGGAGCCGGTTTATGAGTTGCTAATATTTCTCCCATTCTTTTTTTAGCGTAATCCATTGCATCCTTCTTTCCCATCTCCAGCCACTCTGGATAAGGCATCCTGTCTGCTACTTTTGGAATGAACTGTTCTTTTTTCCACCACACCCTTGTATGATTTCTATCCAGGAACATGCCGGGAATGGGACCCACTTCATGGATTAAGTCGAGAGCCAGTGTTTCATCGGTTACATTCACCCCTTCGATAAAGCGTCCTATCATGCCCGCCACATCATCATCCAGTATAGATTGGACCGGGTGATAGGTGAGTTCGCCGTGAACACTGCCATGCAATTGAACAATATGTGCCCCTGTCAAGGCACTGATTAACGCACCTGTCGCTTTCTCATAGCCATTCTGGAAATCTATTTTTTTAGAGCTTGGCAGGGCACAGGAAATCGTCTGGATCGGGACTTCGTACTTCCGCCAAATCTGATTAAACATCGCTCCATGCAGAGCAGCTTCAATCGAACCAAAGGCGGGGAATCCAGACCGCATATCCTGCGGCATCATAAAATCACAAGCAATGATCCTCGCGCCCGGCTTAATCAGTTGTGATAATACAATGCCAGCAATTAACTCCGCATTACCCGTAACAATGGAACCCGCAATGGTTGCAGGTCCTGTTCCCCCCATAATGCCGGCAGCCGTTATGTGGAGAGGCAGATTTGCTTCCCCCAGATATCGAAACGCTGCATTAACGGCATCTTCATAATAGGTCAGGGGGGGAGCCGCTTCAAACATCCCTTGGATTTCCATTCCAACCGTCTGACCCATCTGTATGATAAATATCTCACTTTCCTGCTGATGGCCATCAAAGAAGAGTTTGGATGAATTCTTTATCTTGTTCGCTACGCTTTCCACCATGGTCATGACAGGAGGAACATCTTCAATCTCAAAATAGGGGGTGTAGGGGCTTATGACATGAAGATTTTCCAGGGCATCAAGCACCACAATCCCCTCTTCGTTCTCTTTCCGCGTGGCAATCCGAGGCTCCCAGGTGTCGAGATCCACAATATTCTTCCCCGGAAACGAGCAGAAATAGACGGTATTTCCTCCCACCAAGAGATCATGGCTCGACTCCCTTGCCTTCCAGTAAAAGCTACTGGGTGTGATTCGCAAGCATTCTTCAACAAGATGGGGAGGAAATTTGACCAGCCTTTTATCGTGATCCACGATACATCCATTTTTCTCAAAGAGCCTCAGGGCCCGTTTGCTCTCGAATCTCACCCCTGTCCGCTGAAGAACTCCCAGGGTGGTCCGATGAATTTGTTCCACTTGATCATCCGATACCAATTTGAGAGGGTCAAATCTCCGTGTAAATCCTTTCATGACCATGCTCCCATTAACTCCTTTCATCTCTGCCGATGAGCTTTAGAGCAAGTTTTGCTGCAGCGGGTGCTGTGGGAGCATATCCGTCCGCTCCTATGCCTTTGGCAAACTCACGAGTCACAGGACCTCCCCCGACCATAATCTTCAGGCTTTTTCTAACCTCCTTTTCACCCAGGCTCTTAATCATCTTTTGCTGCTCGGCCATCGTGGTGGTTAGCAGAGAGGAAAGCGCTAAGATATCAGGGTTATTGTTTTTCACTGCTTCCATCAATTTTTCAGCGCTTACATTCTCTCCCATATCGATCACTTTGAAACCGGCAGCCCTGCAGAAAGCAGCAACCATATTCTTTCCGATGCTATGAATATCACCGAGAACGGTGCCTATGACGACGACTCCCTTGTATCTTTCTTGTTGACCTGTCCTCCTTATTCCTTCTTCAAGGATGGCCATCGCTTGGTCAACGACCCTGCCGGCACCCACCAGATCCGGCAAGAATAATTCTCCGGACCCAAACCGATCCCCAATGAGAGTAATAGCATGGGTCAGACAATCAATCGCCGAGACAAGGTCGACCTTCCGGTCCACAACCTCTCGGGATAAAAGCACTGCCTTTTCGCCATCGTAATCAAAGACAGATCTCTCCAAATCCCTGAGCAAATCTTCTCCATTCTGTGAGGATTTCATTCTCAT
>DATIGG010000553.1:0-3701 GCA_035454825.1 Thermodesulfobacteriota bacterium
TCTAAGAGGCCTCCAAACTCGATCTCAGTCATTCCCTCTCTGAGGATCTTCTTGCCTTCTTGATAGACTTTTCTTCCGATTTCCCCTGCCACTCTCATGAGGCTAATTTCGAAAGGGGATTTAAGCTTTCGCGTATCCCGAAGGATGGAAGAAGCATCTTTGAGTTTGCTCCCTTTGAAGAGTTCCTGGTATCTGAAGTAATCTTTTACGGGAAGCACATCGAGTTCCAGTCCGAGTATTTTGGGTAGCTTTCCGAGATGGGTCTGAATGAAAGAGGGAAGCTCACGATTTGATTTGAGAGAAATCACATCCTCCAAGGGCGATTCGATTTTTGCCCGCTCCAATTCTCTTCTGATTAGCAGAAGAGGCCTTCCCTGCAAGGGAACAAAGAGCAGTCCGTCCTGGGTTGTTCCGGAAAGATAGTAATAATCCATCTTCTCGATAACGAGAAGGGTCTCAATCTCATTCTTTTCCATAGCAGTCCGAATACGACGAAGGCGACGTTCAATTTCTTCAGTCGGAACAAAATGAAAACCCAGGGAGGAACTTAGTCTCTTGAAAGATCCCCGCATCCATTCGTCATGATTCATCTGGTTTCTCCCCCTTGGTTCGAAAGCCCAAGGATTATAACCAATACAAAAACGGTCTGTCTTATCACTTACTCGACTTTTTATATGCAATTGTAAAAAATATGTTATATTTCAAAGAAAAAAATCAACCCTTCGACTCTCCGGCCTAAAGACCAGAGTTTGACTTCGGCGTGAGCTCAGTCGAACGCTCAGGGTTGATCCTGAGCGCGCCTTTATTCCCTCTCTGAAGAGCGGGGTTTGGGCGCGGTCGAGGGATCAAGGAGGTTTTGCCATGTGTTTAGTGAATCATTCCGCACCCGATTTTGAACTCGAAGGTTATTTCAAAGGTGACATTAAGAAGTATAAGCTGTCAAATTACCGTGGAAAATGGGTCATTCTCCTCTTTTACCCCCTTGATTTTACCTTTGTCTGCCCCACAGAAGTACTCAACTTTTCAAGCGCGGCAGAGGAGTTCAATCGACTGAATTGCCAGATCTTCGGAGTCTCCGTGGACTCTCCATTCGTTCACAAGGCCTGGGTGGATACCAAGCGCGAGGACGGAGGCCTGGGGGGCAGTTTGAATTACCCTCTTCTCTCAGACCTGAATAAAAAGGCGGCTCAGGACTATGGCATCCTCTTGGAAAATGAAGGGGTCGCATTGAGAGGACTCTTCCTTATCGGCCCCGACGGAATCGTCATGCATTCAACCATCAACAGCCTCTCCGTTGGCCGGTCGGTATCCGAGGCTCTGAGAGTTCTGAAGGCATTCCAGTTTGTGAGCACCCATCAGGGACTGGTCTGTCCGGCAGATTGGGAAGAGGGTAAAGATACGATGGGTGCGGATTCCGATGCCATGAAAAAATATCTTGCAACTCACTGAGGGAAGAAGATCCCAATGGAACAATGGCAGACGAATCTTTCCAGGAGTATTACCCGTCTGGAAGCACTTGCAAGCTATTACCCGGTTGACGTGGAGCCCCTGAAGGCCGTCGTCGACCGCTATCCCATGCGGATTACCCCACACTACCTGGGTCTGATTCGGGAAGAAGGCGATCCCATATGGCGGCAGTGCGTTCCGGATATTCATGAAGTGGAAGAGGATCACCTCTTGGTTGACCCTCTCAACGAAAGAGGACTGAGTCCTCTTCCAGGGCTGATCCATCGATATCCAGACCGGGTCGTATTGCTTGTTTCCTCTAATTGTGCAACCTTATGCAGGTTTTGCATGAGGAAAAATCAATTCCAGGAAAGGATGTCCAGTACCGACCTCTCAGTCGCTTCGTGGTTGAAGTATATTGGAAAGACGCCCTCTATTCGGGATGTGATTCTATCTGGGGGAGATCCATTTCTTCTCGCGGACGAAGTTCTCGATGATGTTCTTCTGCAATTGAGGAAGATTTCTCATGTTGAGATTATTCGAATCCATACACGTATTCCAGTGACTCTTCCGGAGCGGATCACATGGAGCCTTTGTCAAACATTGAAGCGTTACCATCCCCTTTATGTGAATAACCACTTTAATCATCCCTCAGAGATTACTGAAGGCTCCAGAGAAGCCTGTACGAGACTGGCTGATGCAGGGATTCCGCTGGGAAACCAAACGGTGTTACTGCGAGGGGTGAACGACGACCCGGCTGTAATGAAGTCATTGATGCAGAAGCTCTTGACCCTCAGGGTCCGGCCTTACTACATTCATCAAATGGACCTCGTAAGAGGCACCGGGCATTTTCGGACCTGTGTGGAACAAGGTCTGGAGATTATGGCGGGACTTCGCGGCCATACCTCCGGACTGGCAACCCCCTATTACGTGATGGATCTCCCGGGAGGGAAAGGAAAAGTGCCTCTTTTGCCCGACGATGTCAAGAGGAAAGAAGGAAAGCTCTATTTACGGAACTACCTGGGAGAGTCGGTAGAGTATCCCCTCACTCCATCCTTACCCCCGTCGGGGGAGAGGGGAGGGTGAGGGAGAAGCCTATAGATCTTCCGGTGTAAAGGCCACAACCTCGTCAATTGTTTTTGCATCTAAGAACACCATAACCAACCGGTCAATTCCCAAGGCGATTCCCGCCGAGGGTGGCATATCCTCAAGCTCCGTCAAAAATTTTTCAGGGATTGGATAAGGTCGTTTTTGCATTGAGCGCCGCTGGGCCTCTTCCGAATAGAATCGTTTTCTCTGCTCCTCTGGATCGATTAATTCAGAAAAGGCATTCGCCAGCTCAAGGCCGCTGATATAGAGCTCGAACCGTTCTGCCCGTGTCGGGTCATCTTTCTTCAAGCAGGCTAACGCTCCCCGTTCCGAAGGGTAGTCAAAAATAAAGGTTGGTTTATTAACTCCGAGGTGTGGCTCGATTTCTTGAACCATCACCTCATCGAACAGATTCTTCTCCAACGCCTCCCACATCGGAACCCGGCTGAATCGCTTAAAGGCTTTCTCCAGAGTGATTCTTTCCCATGGAGAAGAGAGATAGATCTCTTTTCCTCGAAAAATAATTTTTTCACCCGATCCAATCTGAAGGGCGATAGACTGGATGAGCGCCTCACATTCATCCATCAATTCCAGATAATTGCTATTTGCTCTATACCATTCAAGGATAGTAAACTCCGGGATATGGAGGTTTCCCCTTTCTCCTTCCCGCCAGCAACGACAGATCTGAAAGATCTTTCCATAACCTGCTGCAACCAGTCGTTTCATGCAAAGTTCAGGAGAGGTCTGGAGAAACCAATCTCCTGAAGGGATGGCATCGATATAGGATTCAGGGGCAGGGGCAGGAATACGGTGAGGGGTTTCCACTTCAATATAACTGCGGTTGATGAAAAATTGTCTTATGGCTTGAAGGATGGTTGCCCTCTTTCTCAGGGCATTCTGGCGCCTGATGAGGGACCAGTTTTTAACCACAGCCTATCCTTTGGTCCTGGAAGAAAACTCGCCCGTTCGGGTATCAATCGTGATCCATTCGCCTTCTTCGATATAAGGAGGAACACGGAGTTCATAGCCGGTTTCAACCGTTGCCGGTTTGAAATCTCTTCCCGTTGTATCACCCTTTAACCAAGGGTCCGTTTTGATCACTTTAAGGTCAACAAAGTTTGGGAGGTCGACGCCAATCGCCCTGTCATTGAACAAGAGAACCCCCA
>DATIGG010000554.1:0-21584 GCA_035454825.1 Thermodesulfobacteriota bacterium
GACATCGGCCATGATCTCAGGAAGGAGAGGTTCGTGACCGTGTACGATCACATTGACCTCATCCTTTTTCAATACGCCGAGGTTGATCTGACCATAGACCGGAACAGGTGTCCCAAAAAGAACATCTTGAAGTTCGGTCGAAATCATCGAGCCTCCCCACCCATCCGCAAGAGCGCACCGGGCCGCGGATTTCAAGAGGTCCTCATAGTCTTGATCGACCCCCATGTGTGTCCGGTGCATCAATTCCACGACTTCCCGATCGATCCCCCGGGGAGTAACTCCCAAGTTTCTCCAGATCTCCTGCCGTTTGAGAGGGGCCCTTTTAACGAAGAGGAGTTCTCCTTCCTGGCGTCCAAATTCAGCCAGAGCCTTATGACCCACATCGATCGCAATCTCCTGAGCGGATCGGTCTCCAATCTCCACGCCAAAGTCCATGGCCACCTGGTAAAGTTTCTGCTCATCCTTGATCTTAAATCCAGGAACCTCTCCCTTTGCAGCGGCCAGAAAGACCTCCGTAATACCCCGGGCATGATCCGAGTGTGCCGCTGTCCCGGCGGCCACCATCCGGGCAAAGTTGCGTGCGGAAATGGTCTCCGCTGTTGCACCACAGAGGCCCGTCCTCTTGGCTTTCTCTGTGGCCGTCTCCCCTTTCTTTTTAGGGGCGGGGACACGGCAGGGTCCCATGGCGCAGTTCTTACAACAACTCCCCTCTGCTCCGATGGGACAGGGTTTCATGGCATCGGCTCGATCGAAGATCGTTTCACATCCATCGGCCTGAGCCTTCTTCAACATTTGAATCGTTGCTGGGTCAATACTTTTCTTTTCAAGATCTGACATGTTCTCCTCCTTCAAAATCCTCCCTGAGGGTTATTTTGTCATCAAATCGGAAACCATCTCTCGAACGAGCTTGATCGCATCGGGATGTCTCATGACCAGAACATCGGCCCCTGCCAGGAGCAATGTTACCGCTGTGATCGCCTCCATCAGTATCCCTCTCTTTTTGGCATTGCCGAGCAAAGGCGCATCTTCCCCGCTCAACTTTGCCTCTTTTGTCTTCCAGACCTCCTTGGCGAGATTGCACAGGATGGGAAACTGGAGTCTCTCGTCCTGCTGGGTCAGGGCAGCCATCCGATCCCGTTCCATGACCGAATAGGTATATTCGAGTCCATATCCCAGAGCGCCTGTCGTCGGGTCAACAAGGATCTGTCCATCCGGGACCCCCAGATTTCCAAGGAGGATATTGAGCTGCTTTGCCAAGTTGATGTCGATCGGCGAAGAGGCAACGGCGGTATGCTTGTATCCAATCGCCCCTGCGCCTACCTGCTTATAGTTTCCCTCGACGACCGGTCCGATGATAAGGTTCATTCCATCACAAACCTCGGCGACCTTTCGCAGCACCTCTGCATCCTTATCTGTATTGCCGCTTCCCCACACAATCACAGGGACATCCACGGCAGAAGCCACACGTTTTGCCGTCTGGGCTGCCTCATCGCTTGAACGGTTGAGGCCATTGGGATCGGTGCTGACAAGCTGCAGGGCGATCAGTTCTGCGCCATAAACTCCGGCACATTTCTTTGCCCATGCGACGGGGTCATTGACGACCTCTTTAAAGGGTTCAAGTGCGGTTTCCGGCCATTCCTCTGGAGGGGAATCATAGACCTCCATCGCAATCCGGGGAGGATGGGGCATCTCTCCCTCAAAAAGGTGAAATGGGTAAGAGGATTCGCCCCCCACTGTGATCGCCTTGGGCCCTTTTCCTAACTTGACCTCTTTGATCTTTCCCGTATACGTAACTTTGGGTATCTCAAATGCCATGAGACTCACCTCCCTCCACTGGGTTTATGCCTTCGTCTTCCGTTTTTCACTCCCAAACCATTCCTCATTAAACCAGTAACGCTCTCCTGTTTTGAGATAGGCCAGCATCTCCTCCCGGCTCTTCATCTTCTGTCGCCAACTGATGGGAGTCTCCGGCTTTCCCTCATCGAACGTAGGGCCCAACACCTTTACCTTCTTACCGTCGAAAGCAACCTTCTCTTCCAATTGCTCAGCCACGTTCTAACCTCCTTTCAAACTTTTATGCATTTAGAAGATGTAAGAATTCTTTTGACATCTACGATTAAGTCGTAAAAAGTCGTCACTCCGGTAAAAACCGAGTCCAGGAAATTTAAAAATCACCCTAAAAATACTGGATTCCGGCTTTTGCCGGAATGACGGGAATAGGACAAAAGCAACTTTTTACAAGACCATCATTTATAAATCCCCTCAACAAAAATCTCCCCCTCCCTGGACGGAAGGAGAAGGATGAGGAGATTCAAACATATTTTAACACCTGATCCCTCATTTTGCCTCCCCTTCTTCATTAAAAAGCGGGACTCAGGATGCAATCCCGGCAGCCAGTTTAGCCGCCTTAACCGTATTCATCATCAACATGGTAATGGTCATAGGTCCCACTCCGCCCGGGACAGGGGTGATGAGACGCGCCTTCTCTTTCACCGAATCAAAATCGACATCGCCGCAGAGCTTCGCCTTTCCTTCGGGGGTCATTCCGATCCGGTTGACCCCCACATCGATTACCACCGCTCCCTCTTTCACCATCTCTGCAGTGATCGCCTTGGGCTTGCCTGCTGCCACGATCAGAATATCCGCCCTACGGGTGTGAAAAGCCATATCCGTTGTACCCGTATGGCAGATCGTCACCGTTGCATTGGCTCCTTTCTGTTTTTGAAGCAGGATATTGGCAATGGGTTTTCCGACGATATTCGACCTCCCAACCACCACCACCTCGGCTCCATCTGTCTTGACGCCCGAACGAATCAGGAGTTGCTGGATGCCTGCGGGGGTGCAGGGTAGATAATCTGCTTCGCCAATCATCAGTTTCCCGACATTGACCGGGTGAAACCCATCGACATCTTTCTTCGGATCAATGGCATAAAGAATCCTTGTCTCGTTGATACGTTTGGGCAGGGGAAGCTGAACGAGAATACCATGGATTTTGGAGTCTTTATTATATTGATCGATGAGTTTCAGCAGTTGCTCTTCTGAAATGGTTTCAGGCTGATTGTCCTGAATGGAATAAAATCCCAACTCCTTGGAGGTCTTCTGTTTTGCGGTGACATAGCTTACGGAGGCAGGGTTTTGGCCCACCAGGAGGGTGACCAACCCTGGAACGACGTTCGTTTTCTCTTTTAATTGAGCTACATCCTGCGCCAGTTCCTCTCGAATCTGTTTCGCAATCTCATTACCGCTGATCAGTTTTGCTGTCATCTCTTAGCATCCCCCTTCCAAAGATTAGAATAAGAACCGATCAATTCCTAAATTCGAATATCGAAATCCGAAACAAATCCGGAATTCGAATGACCAAAATTCAAATGTCTTTCCGTTTGGAACATTCGGATTTTGGAAATTTGTACTTGTTTAGAAATTCGTGCTTCGAATTTCGAGTTTAACTTCACCCTTAAATTTCTCTCCATCCTTATCCCGATGACGCTATTGGATATACTTATCAAAGATCTTTTGGGCAGCCTGAACCGCTTTCGATTCCAAAGGCAAATGAACGGTCGGTTTTCCCTCGAGATCGTATTGATAGATGGCTTCATCAGCCGGAATGGTTCCGCCCAGTTCAAGTTTCTGTTTCCGGATCTCCTCCAAAACATCTGCGGGCAGCTCTTCCTGGGCCCGGTTGACGATTAGGACCTCGTGGACGATACGGAGATCGAGTTCGTGAATCAGTTCCCGGATCCGTGAGGCCGTGAGGATGGATCGGCGGCTCGAATCAGAGACGATGAAGAGGAGATCAACATCGCGTGTCGTCAGGCGACTGAAATGTTCCATTCCAGCTTCGTTATCGATGACGATATAGCGATAATTTCCGGTCAGAAGGTCGAGACATTTTCTGGCCAGGGTATTGGCGGCGCAGTAACAACCCGGCCCTTCCGGACGGCCCATGGCAATCAAATCAAACCCCTTATTTTCGATCAGGGCTTCCTGGACCTTGTATTCAAACCAGATGTCCTTGGTCATCCCTGTGGGAACATCCTTCTTCATCATTTCACGGGCATCGCCAATGGTGGCCTTGACGTCCACGCCCAGGACCTCGTTGAGATTTGAGTTGGAATCGGCGTCGACCGCGAGAATCGGTCCCTTCCCTCTGTCCAAAAGATAACGCATGATCATTCCGGCGAGGGTCGTTTTTCCCGTTCCGCCTTTTCCTGAAACCGCAATCGTAAAACTCAAGGCTGGGCTTCACTCCTATTCTCTGAGCGATACCCCTGTCTCATCTGATGGAGTCTTCCCATCGTTTGAGGAAAAGCCGAAGTATCCGTATGAGGCAGAAAGTTCGCTGCAATAAATTCGTTCATAAAGGTCGGATGGTTACTCAGTTCGAGGTTCGTCATCATCAGGGCGATGCGTTCCGTCTCTTTCAGGAGATCCTTGGAAAAGGAGAGAAGTCTTGCGCCCAGCAGGGAGCCGTTTCCAACAAAAATAAATCTATCAATGTCGAGCTCCGGAAGGAGACCGATGAAGATCGCCTTTTCGAGATCGAGATGGCGGCCAAAGCCTCCGGCAATGACCACCTGCTGGAGATCCTTAAAGCCCAATCCGACACTCTCTAAGAGGACGTTGCATCCCGCATAGAGGGCGGCTTTTGTTCGAATCAAGTTCTCGATGTCGATCTCAGTGAGGACAATATCCTCTTTGATCTGGGTTTCTTCTTTTCGGGCCAGGACATACTCAGAACCATCGAAACCCTTCCGGATGCGATCGGTCGGAAGATCCATCCGGAACTTCCCATTCTGATCGATGGCTCCTATTTCCAAAAGTTCTGCCACGGTGTCGATCAGTCCTGATCCGCAGATGCCAATGGGTTTTGCCCTTCCAATGGTGACGATCATTGGCTCATAGGTTCGGTGGTTGATGCTGACTTCTTCGATGGCCCCACGGGTGGCCCTCATTCCGAATTTAATGCCCGCGCCTTCAAAGGCAGGACCCGCAGAGCAGGAGTCACTTGCCAGCCAATCTTTGTTCCCGAGGACGATCTCGCCATTGGTCCCAATGTCCATGTAAAGGGTTAAGGTCTCCCTCTGGGAGATGCCGGATCCGAGAATCCCTGCCACGATGTCTCCGCCCACATAGCTGGCCACCATCGGAAAGGTATAAATATGGACATGGTCTCCGATATCGATCCCAAAATGGATCGCCCTTACCGGAGGGATGAAGTTGGCTGTTGGCACGTACGGCTCTTCACGGATGTATTTCGGATTGAGTCCTAAAAGGAGCTGTGTCATGGTCGTATTGCCAGCAATGACGAGGTGGGAGATGAGGGACTGATCGATCTGGCTCATCTTGAGCAATTCATGAATGATGCCGTTGATGGTGGAGACGACGACCTCCTGTAACTTTTTTAATCCGCCCGGTTTCTGGGAATAAACGATCCGGGTGATCACATCCTCGCCATAACTGATCTGGGCATTGTAATCGGAGGCCTCGGCCAGGGCAAAGAGGGTTGTTCCGTCACATTGACCATCCGGGCAACCCACCACCACGCACTCATTGAGGTTAAGGAGCTGGCCAGAAACGGTTGTCGTCCCAATATCGATCACGATTGAATAGTTCCGGCGTGTGTTATCCCCTGATTCCACATTGACCAGTTTATAGCCTTTCCTCGTCAGAACAAGGGTGACCGTGACCTTCCAATCTGATTCTCGGAGGATGCGGCTGAGCTTCATCATCATTCGGAAATCTGCTGAAACCCTCTCGATTCCGTGTTGATGGGTTAACCCATTGAGCAATCGGGTCAGGTCGCTCATATTATCTTTAAGCGTGGGAGGGGTGAGCTGAACGTACCGCTTAAATACAGCAGGATCGACATCCCATCCCTTCACCAGTTGGTAAATGTCCTGAGGAGAGAGGAGGTATTTGTGAACCTCCCGGTTCCCTTTGAGTTTTAGGACAGATTTATCAACCTGGGATTCGAGCGGAATTTCGACCTCGATGTTGTCCCGCACCGAAGTCATACAGGCAAGACGGTATCCTTGAACATACTCCCACTGGGACAATTTGGGGTGCTTTGGAGTGTCGGCGCTCCCTTTCAGGATCTTTACCTTGCACTTCCCGCAGGTGGCACTTCCCCCGCAGGAGGCGTTGATATGAATCCCAGCCTCCATGGCTGCCTGAAGGAGATCGGTCTCTGAATCGACCGAGATCTTTCTGCCGCTTGGATGAAACGTGATGGTGTGCTTCGGCATGATTCAGTGTCTGTTCATAAACTCGGTTATTCCGTCATGCCGGACTTGATCCGGCATCCCGTAACTCTGCAAATCCTCCACCTCCCCTTGCATAAGGGAGATGGAGGATTCCTAAATACATGATTCAGAAAAGCCCCTTTACCTTACCTGTCTCCACGTCGACATCGACCCTTCTGAAGGCAGGATCCGAGCTGGTTCCTGGCATCAGACTGATCATTCCGGTCATCGGACAGAGGAACCTGGCGCCCGCAAAGATCAGGACATCCCGAACCGGGAGGGTCCAACCTTTTGGCACTCCCTTAATCGTCGGATCATGAGTCAGACTCAGATGGGTTTTTACCATCATGGTGTTAAAATCCTTCAATGCTGGATCGGCTTCAAACCGTTTGGCCTTGGCCTCTGCCTCAGGCGTCCAGGAAACACCCTCTGCTCCGTAGACTTCCTTGGCTATGGTATTAACCCGCTGTCTGAGGGGCATTTCCAGCGGATAGAGGAACTTTAGATTCACCTTGTCGTTGCACGCCTCCATGACTACGTCGGCAAGCTCTAAGGCGCCGTCCCCTCCCTTGAGCCAGTGTTCTGAGATTGCACATCGAGCCCCTGCCTGCTCAGCGTACTTACGGACCATCGCGATTTCTTCTTTGGTATCTGTATGGAAACTGTTAATACAGACCACCGGGTTAATTCCTGATTTCCTGATCACCCCAATGAGATGAGTCATGTTGATAGTTCCCTTCTCAAGGAGCGATAGGTTTTCCTTCGAGTATTCCTCGGGAATGGGTCGTCCTGCGACAACGGCAGGTCCGCCGCCGTGCATCTTCAAGGCCCTGATCGTTGAAGTCAGGACTGAGACATTAGGCGTAAGACCACTCAAACGGCATTTGACATTCCAGAATTTTTCAAACCCGATATCAGCGGCAAAACCGCTCTCGGTGATGTGATAATCGAACATCTTTAAACCGATGCGGTCAGCGATAATGGAGGACTGACCCACGGCGATATTGGCGAAGGGGCCAGCGTGCACCATGCAGGGCTGGTATTCCGTCGTTGACATCAACGTTGGATTGATAGTATTGCGCATCCAGGCACACATCGCACCCGCACATTCAAGGTCTGTGGTGGTGACGGGTTTGCCCTTCTTATCATAAGCGACGATAATCTTACCCAATCGCTCTCTCAGATCTTTCAAGTCGCGGACGATAGAAAGGATGGCCATCAGTTCTGAACTCACTGTGATTCCGAATTTGGAGGCCATCATGAATCCGTCCATCTTGCCGCCCAGCCCCATGATAATATTCCGCAACCCCTGGGCGCAGAAATCCATGACCCAGCCCATCTCGATATTGGTGGGATCGATGTCGAGGCGTTTGAGATTGCGCTTCGCCAACTCTGCATCGTCATAGTTTCGCTCATGCTGCATCCGGGCATTCAGAGCAACCATGGCCAGATTGTGGGCATTGGTGATGTCGTTGATATCCCCCGTAAGCCCTAACGAGAATTCCGTCATCGGAATGAGAAGGGCCTTACCGCCTCCTGCCGCCGTACCCTTAATATTCATTGTCGGTCCGCCCGAAGGCTGGCGGATACAACCACCCGCATTCTTGCCCCTTTTGCCTAATCCTTCCATTAAACCCATGGATGTCGTTGTCTTCCCTTCTCCTAAGGGTGTAGGCGTAATGGCGGTCACTTCTATGTACTTTCCATCAGGCCTGTTTTTTAGGCGTTCGATAATCTTCATGAAGTCAAGCCTGCATAACTTTCCCATGGGAATGATCTCATCCTTTTTCAGGCCCAGTCTTTCCCGCCACTGCTCAGGGGTAGGCATGTTTTCTTCCGCAATGTCCGCAATCTGCCAATCTGCAAGCTTTCTCGGGTCCGCTTCTGCATACTTAGTCATATATTTGCCCTCCTCTTTTTATTAGGCTCTAATTTAAGTCGACACAACGGGTATGATGCTTTTATGCAATTAAAACACTTTGCGATTCCTCTCATGACGACCGCTTTTTCACCTCCTCCCTAAGCTTTCAATCTCTCTCTGAATCTGGTTTTGAACGACCCGATTGTGACGGCGAAGCATTTTCTCGCACTTCTCGGGATCTTTCGATCGTATCGCTTCAATAATCTCGAGGTGATCTTCGTACAGCTTTGGGAGGATGGATCGAACTTCCATCGTGATGGGCTGCATCTTTGTTTTAAGGGATTCAAGCATTTCCTGAAGAACAGAATTCCGGCTCATCTTATGGATCAGGCCATGGAACTCAAAATCCGTATGCGAGTAACCCAAGAGATCTCCTCTCTCGATCACTTTGGACTGGTTTTCAAGAACTTCTGCCATTTTTTCAATCGTTTTTCCATTTCCATACAAGGCCGCTAACCTGGCTGCCAGTCCCTCAAGGGCTTCCCGTACCTGGTAAAGCTCCAGGGCCCTTTCGAGCGTCATCTCGACCATAAAAACGCCCCGATAAGGTATGTTCTCAAGAAGTCCCTCCTGCTGGAGCCGGCGGACCGCCTCCCAAACCGGAGTCCGGCTCACTTCAAACTCTTTCGATATCTTTTCCACATTGAGCCGTGCCCCGGGTTGGAAACGGTGGTTGGCAATCATCTCTTTAAGAGCGACATAGACTTTGTTACTGAGTACGTTTCTGCTAATTTTAGGCATAGGTCCTTCGGGAATGAGTAATGCCTCTTTTATATAATGGGGGAAGCAGGGATGTCAATAAAAAATTTCATATTTCATGAAATTTATTCTTTCCGAAGCATCACTGTTTCTTCTTTCGCAAGGAATGACCAAAATATCCTCAATTGGGAACAAATCCCCCGTCCGAATCAGTGATTCTATGCAATCATGCCTTAGTTGTTGCTTCAATCCCGAAGGGAATAAAAAAATAGCGTTGCGCTATTTTAATTTCTTATGGGAGGCTTACAAAAAAAATTTATACCTTAATACACCGTGAATTGTCAAGAAAAAATATAGAAAAAATATTTTACAGAACGTAAGAAATAGAGGTTAGAGACCCTTCATTTTATCCTGCCTTCCTGCGGGACCTGACTACGCCCAATCATATTTCTAAGACGGAATATAAGCATTTTTTAGGCACTCGTAAGAAGGCCCATGCCGGCCCCAGCCGGACATAAGGATAGGTCGGACTTTTAGCTTTCATTTTGGTCTGATCTGGTTCTTGATTCCCATGTTTATTTTTCGCCCGCTCTTTGAAAGGCATCTTTTTAACGAGATCCCCAACGAGGTGTTTGTCAACCTCTCCCGCCTGGCCGCCCAATGGGAGGATCGAATCAACAAGTCCATCGATGGGATGAAAAAGCAGGCCCTGAAGTATGTCCAGGATGAATTGGCCACAATAAAGTCCCTCTTGTCCCAGGCCCATGGCCAGACCGATGAGATCCGGCAGATGAAGGACGAACTTGAAGCACAATTAGAACGATTAGTGGCAGATGGAAGAATCAAAAACTGATCCAACCATCCTCCTTATTCTTTATTTTCCCTCTTGAAGATAGGTTCTCAATCGTTGTTTATTCATTGTTGCGAGTCCCAACTCTTTCACGTCTCTTCCAGTTTTCCAGTAATTGGCACGGTTAACGACAGAGGCGAGTTGAATGACGGCGTCATGGGTTGGGGTTGGGACCCCGAGGAGGTCTCCCAACGTGGAAAGAAGGACCATTCCATAGGGGACATCTTCCGTTATATAACGGTCTTTTAAATACTCCGGGCCCTTCATCTTCATTCCAGCATAGATGCCATCCTTGCCAAAACAGGAATCCATGCTGGTGTTCAGGATCCGGTAGCGGCACTCCTCTTCGGTCTCCCCGAGGCTGTAATTCCTAAAATCAAGGTTGTCCCAATGGTAGAGTTTGTATCCCAGGGTTTTGCAGAGAGTGAGCCTCTCCTCATTGAGGGATTCAAAGGCTCTCGCGACAGCAGGAGTCATCCCTTCGGCATAAAGATAGAACTCTCCCTTTGAGTGCTCGATTCGAGTGGCGCTGAGCAGGGTGGCTACGGGATGTACAATCGGATTCGGGTTATTGATCGCTGCCTCCAAGACATCCTTAGCAGGAGTGATGACCGGATAAAATCGTTTTAATTTTGCGATGACCTCTGTTGTCTTTTTAGAAGGGAAGACTCCGGTGGGAACGATGAGAGCGCTGATGAAGAGAGAGACGTGACCCGGGCCCTTGAGCCGGGCCCCGTATGGAAGCGTTACGCTTTCTGCAAGGGTGATCTCTTTCTTCACTTTCTTGCGGCGAAAGATCTTCGCAAACTCAAGACTGCCCCCAGATCCGGGCATGAGAAGGATGATCTGACCGTCCTGAACGAAAGGAGCACAGACTTCAGCCATGGTCTTATGGCCGAATGCAGGGGTGATCACAAAGAGTATCTCAGCCTCTTTGATGGCCTGTTGGATGTCCGTGGTGGCCATCGTCAATTTCGCCACATTTTCTCCGGAGATTCCCTCAGTCCGAACCTCTTTCGTCCGTAAGACCTTTTCAAAGGTGGCCGCAAACTGAGGAAGTTCGAAGAAGTTGACCTTACACCCGGCAAGGGCGAGCTCGGCAGCCACCGCATGACCTCCGTTTCCTCCACCCAGGACAGCAATCAGATCTTTCTCCATCGTGTGGTCCTCCCTGAATCATCTTAGACGAAATTACACTATCTCAACAAAAAAAACAAGGAAGTTTTTGGGGTTTCAGTAGAGTGAATCGCAAGAGTTCAATAAATGGTATCGAGAATAATATTTATAACGCCAATGGATTGGAGATATCGTCAAAAATATGGTATGGAACATAAGAACAAGGGAGCGAAAGGAAGATGAACATTACAGAAGTAAGACCTCGTCTCTACCTGATTGGGTTAGAGCAGAAGATCGAAAATTTTGGAACTTTCATTGGATCCTGGGTCTATGATGGTGGGGTGAAGTTTCTGGTGGATGCAGGCCCAAAAGCCTCTGCGGGGCAACTGTTGGAAGGGCTGAAAAATTTGAGGATCCGAAAGCTGGATTTCATCTTTTTAACCCATATCCATATCGACCACGCGGGCGGCACAGGGACCCTGGTCAATCAATTCCCTGAGTCAAAAGTGATCTGTCACGAATCAGGGATCCGTCATTTAATAGATCCTCAAAAACTCTGGGAAGGGAGTCAAAAGGTTTTAGGGGATCTTGCCCTAAAATACGAAGAGATCGTGCCTGTGCCAGAGAAGAACATTCTCTCTCCGGATGAGTTTAGGAACGAGAATTTCCAAGTGATCAGAACCCCAGGCCACTCCGTCCACCATATCAGCCTCGTTTATAAGGATTATCTTTTTGCAGGAGAGGCTGGAGGTGTCTATATCGATCACGAAAGCCAGCCTTACCTTCGACCAGCGACCCCTCCGAAATTCATTCTGGAAGAAGCTGTTGGAAGTATCGATAGGCTTCTAAAAGTGGAGGCACGGGAGATCTGTTATGCCCATTTTGGGATCCATCCGGATGCCAAAGGGATGTTGAGGAGACACAGGGATCAACTCTACCTGTGGAAGGAAGTGATCGCTGAACAAATGGCACATTCCGATGGGAGAGATCTTCTTGGCCGATGCATTCCCGTGCTTCTGGAGAGAGACGATCTGTTTAAACCCTTTAAGGATTTAAGTGAAGGAGATAAAGAGAGAGAACTCTATTTCATCAAAAATGGTATTCAAGGAATTTCCGAATATATCGCCTCCCGATCATGAACCCTAAAACAGGAAGTAGGAAAAGCCATGAAGATCAGTCGTTTTCTAAGCTCTTTTATGCTATTCAGTCTGGTTTCAGGAAGTACCAGTATTGTTTTTGGTCAAGATCATTACCAAATATGGTTCTTCCGGCTTTTGTGTGGATGTTTTCCCCGTCTTAGGAGTAACCCCCCTCTATCCCCCCCCTTAAATTAAGGGGGGGATGATGGGGGGTTAACATAAAGGGAGGGTACCCACTCAATACCGGGATGAACCCCAAGTATAAGGGAAAATAGAATGAACAAGTATTCCCATCAGTTTGTCGAAACCTATCAGGGCCCGGTGGCTTTTGGGCTCTCCCGGGAGATCGATGAGGCAACCCTGGTTGTTTATCTCCAAAAGTTTTCAGATGATAAACTGATGGAGATGATCCGGGGTCGTCTTTCTGAGGAAGAGATTCAACACACCATCGATTGGATCACGGGCCTTCTAAAGAAACATCTCTCCCACGAAGAATACCATCGGCTTTTTCTTCGAGAAAAATAAAAATGGACAAAATAGGTCGTGTCCACCTTAAGAAAGCAGTTCTCTTAGCCGACTTCCAGAGCCATCAGGCATCCCGTGCGAAAAAGGAATAACAAAGATGAGTAATTGTGTAAACGTGATTCCTTTTCTTGTCAGCAGGCGGCGACCACGGCTTTTTAATACCTTCTTTCGTATTTCGTGCCCTCGCAGACCTCTCTAATTTGATCTTTTACCAATTGCCCGTCTTGCCAAACACGCTCATGGACTTTATTGCATCTGGTTCTTGAATCGTATGGACCTACCGGATCTGCCCGGTAAACGCCCCGACCATCTTCAGTTCGATACTCAACCGGTCTGCCTTCCAAAGCCGCTTCTCGAGAGGCTCTTGCAGAGAGTTCGGTTATGGTTGCACCTGCCACTGCGCCGAGAGCACCGCCAATAATGCCGCCTCGCCAGGGATTATGGTGATCCAGAAGGGCTCCCGCGACTCCTCCGACAACTGCTCCAGCTCCGGCCCCTTCATAAGTATGCGGAGTTGTTGCGTAACACCCGATCAACAGCGACACAAACATCCCCAAAATTATCAGATTGACTACTTTATTCATGAAAAACACCTCCCTTCCGGTTATCTATCAGTAATCTTAAGCATTATTCTTTAGTTTTGCAAGGATAAGATGAGCGGAGGGAAGGGGTATGAAAATTCCTTGCCATTAGACGAACAGTTGTGGCAGAATTTACGTGTAACTTTTCTTTGATCAATTTGTATAAAAAGTCGGTATTTCTCCAGTTCGTCAATGCTGCTTCCGCGGAAGCAGCAATCCAGGGCTCCGGTGAAAACCGGGATCCAATTGTTCGAGATGGTTCCAGGCCCTCGCAGAGACGACGTCTGGACTCCGACTTTCGCCGGAGTGGCGGATTTCAGACTTTTTATAAGAGTTTCTTCTTTGCCTGAAGAAATTTCTCTTGGCTGAAGGAAATATGAAAGCAAGGGGTTTTTTAGCACGATGTTTGTTTGTCTCCCTTCTTTTTCTGACCCTGGGGGCAATCAAGGATGAAAAAAAGATTGCTATCGGGACGGTGGAAGAGGTGATTCTATTGCCGTGGAATATTAGGCTTCCTGCACGGATCGACACCGGGGCAGCGAAAACTTCCCTTGATGCACGGGAACTTAAAATCCATGGAACTGTGGCTGAATTCAGACTTCCGGATAATTACGGGGGGATGTTATTAAGTCTTCCGATCGTTGAGTGGAGGCATGTCCGTTCCTCTAAGGGCCGGGAACGGAGACCTGTGGTCGAGGTTGACCTCTGTATTGCCTCGAAAAGAGTTCGTATCAAGGCAAATCTGAATGATCGCTCCATGGTCAAATATCCAATCATTTTAGGACGGAATGTCCTCAAGGATCATTTTATTGTTGATGTGAAGCGATCAAAAGTAGTTCCGCCGGTCTGTCCAGACCGCCTTGATCGACAACGCCCCATGGAGCCTCAGCCTCCCCTACAAACTTCAAAGTAAATTTGGTATAATGCGTTTTGTAATAGCTGGGAGAAATATGTTCCCGGGTTCAACTCGACCAGGGCAAATCCCGCCGAGAGCGGGACTTCTGACGGCGGTTCTTATCTTAAGCAGAATAAAAATCTTGGAGGTTTCAACTCATAAATAGATACGTTTTCTCATCGGTTGGGTGGACGTTCCTTGTCCTGTTAGCCGTCTGTTTGATCGGGTTTGACATGGCCTATGCTGGAGAGAAAATTATTATTGGGGAGGTAGAGGACGTGATCCTTTTGCCCTGGAAGATAAGACTTCCTGCACGGATCGATACTGGGGCTGCCACGTCTTCACTCGATGCACAAGAGCTAAAAGTGGGGGGCGGTTTCGCTGAATTTAAGTTATCCGAAAAGTTTGGAGGCAGACAACTGCGGTTGCCCATCGTTGACTGGCGCCATATTCGATCCTCTGAGGCTCGCGAACGGAGGCCCATTGTAGAGATTGAATTCTGCATTGGCCCTAAACGAGTGCGCGCACGGGTTAATCTCAATGACCGGTCGAAGGTTAAGTATCCCCTCCTCCTCGGACGGAATATCCTCAAGGAAAACTTCGTCGTTGACTGCACGCAGGAAAGGTGCTCTCCGCCTTCCTGTCCGGAGGGACCCTCACAATGAAGCACCCTGCTGCGGTTCTGGCCGTGGCGCTCCTCCTCCTCTCAGCAGCCTTGATCAGCTACCGCATCCTCTGGCTTGGGTATCCGCCCTTTCCTGCAGCGCCGGGAAATGCATGGCAGATTTCCATGGATGCTTACGTGAAGGCGGCAGGAAAGGAGGCGACGGTCAAGATTGGTCTGCCCTCAAGCTACGGAGAGCGGATTGTCGTTGAAGAACGAATCCATTCCGGTGCCCTCAATTTTAACCTTCTTCGCCAGGGACCAAACCAGATAGGTGTCTGGTCAGGAGCACCCGGTGCTGGAGAAGAAGTCATCCATTACAGCGCTACCATTCTCATACGACCCAAGCGGTCCGGAAAGGTTAAACCCCCTGATCAGGATCCCTTTTCAGCAGATATTGGCAAAGAAGAACAATCTCTGGTACAACGTCTTGGGAAGAGATGGATTGAACTTCCACCCTTCCACCGATTTCGAGCCATCGTCGCGATGGTCAAAGGGGGTTGGGGAGTGCCTGCACCTGAGGCTCATGATCTCGAAGCGTGGGCCGAGATGGAGAAAAAATATGGCCATCCCATGGCCCTCCAGATTCTGTTTCGAGCGGCTGGTCTCCCCTCGAGAATCGTCACAGGGTTCCATCTCGTAGAAAGCGTTGCGACTTCACCCCTGACCTGGATAGAGGTCTGGACAGGGCAGGAGTGGGAGAGGTTTCATTTTGAGACAGGGGAGATTCTTGAAAAAAAGCTGGAATTTCTGCCACTCATCTTCGGAGAGATGCCGGCCATACAGATTTCCCAGACTGAACTTCGCGAGGTTCGATGGACCATTGGTCGCCAAGTCCTCAGTCAATGGCGCATGCACTTTGAAGAGATCATCCGTTCAAGCCGTTTTCTCGACCGGTGGTCGCTCTTTCGCCTTCCCTTTCAGTTTCAGGAGACCTTCCGAATTCTCATTCTGGTTCCAGTGGGTGCCCTCATCATCTGTGTTTTAAGGAACCTCATAGGTTTCCCGACGTTTGGAATCTTCATGCCTGTCCTGATGGCCCTTGCCTTTCGGAATACAGGACTTCTCTATGGACTCGGAATTTTTGCAGGGGTCGTCCTCATGGGTTACGTGGTTCGCCGCTGGATTGACAAGCTTCGCCTCCTCTTGGTACCACGTCTGTCTGTTCTTCTGACACTGGTTATCCTTGCCTTTACTGTTTTCGCTTTGGTTGGGAGTAAGCTCGGATTGAGAGAATTCATGGCTGTGGGGCTTCTTCCTTTTGTAATCCTCACGATGGTCATTGAGCGTTTTTTTGTTCTTGTCGAAGAATCAGGGGCTCGTGCAGCCCTTCGGACCGCCGCTGGAAGTGCGGCCGTCGCTGCAATTACGTATGAATTGATCCATTTTAGATTTCTCCAGCTTACCTTCTTTGTTTATCCAGAGCTTCTCTTTGCGATGGCTGCCCTTCAAATCCTTCTGGGCCGTTATACCGGGTACCGGCTCTCAGAGTATCTCCGCTTTCGAAAGCTTCGGAGGGGACCATGATCTGGAAAGAGGCCCGCTACCTTGAAGCACTGGGTATCCTCGGAATGAATCGCCGGAATGCCGAGTATATCATGCGGTTAAATCCCAGGTCTGTTTTTCCGCGCGTGGATGACAAGCTCCTGACAAAACAGTTGGCCGCAGAACATCACATCCCTGTTCCCCCTCTCTACCATATCATCGAGTATCATGGGGATCTCGCCGGCTTTGAAACAGCCCTTTCAGGCCATCATCAATTTGTTGTGAAGCCGGCCAGAGGATCTGGCGGAGGCGGCATCGTTCTGGTTACGGAACGTTCTCCCAGGGGATTCATCAAACCGAGTGGAGAGGTGATCTCAAAAGAGGATCTTATTTACCATGTCTCAGGGATCCTTTCAGGAATTTACTCTCTGGAGGGACTCGAAGACCGGGCCCTCATCGAAGGTCTTGTTATTCCTGATCCCATTTTTGCTGCCATTACTTATCAAGGGGTCCCGGATATTCGTTTCATCGTCTATCGGGGGGTTCCTCTGATGGCCATGGTTCGACTTCCCACTCGATCCTCCGATGGAAAAGCCAACCTCCATCAAGGGGCGATTGGAGTGGGTATCGATATCAAGAGTGGAAGAACACAGGCAGGGGTTCACCACTCTTTCGTTATCGATCGTCATCCGGATACTGGGAATCCAGTCCAGGGCATTCAGGTTCCTCATTGGGAGAAGATGCTTGGGATGGCTGCCCGATCATCAGAGATGACAGGGCTCGGTTATGTGGGCGTGGACCTGGTCGTTGACCAGAACCAGGGCCCCCTGCTTCTTGAACTCAATGCCCGTCCGGGTCTTGCCATTCAGATCGCTAACCAGGATGGCCTTTACGGGCGACTGAAAAAGATTGATCAAGCCCCTCCGGATATTTTTGAATCGGCGGACAGAAAGGTGGCTTGGTCCATGGAGACTTTTGGGGTCTAAGAGATGTCCAGACTCGTTAAAAAGCGATCGAAGAAAGCAGGCCTTCCTCCTGGAAGCTTGGTCCATATTGGAGAGAAAAAAGGGGAGGAGGCGAAGATTCATATCCTTGACTATGATGAAGCGCATGTTCAAGAGAAAGAGGTCAAAACGGTAGAGGAATGTTTCGTCTTCAGAGACCAGCCTACCGTCACCTGGATCAATGTTGACCGCATCGATCATATTGGAACGATTGAAAAGCTCGGGGAATGTTACGGGCTGCATCCCCTGGTTCTCGAAGATATCCTCAACACGGACCAGCGTCCCAAGATAGAAGACTACGATCAATACAGTTATATCGTTTTGAAGATGCTCTATTATCACGAGCGAACGGGCCAGATCGAGGTAGAGCAGATCAGTCTCATCCTCGGCCGGAACTTCGTCATCTCTTTTCAAGAAGGGAAGGAGGGAGACGTTTTCGCTCCCACTCGAGAACGGATTCGAAATGGAAAGGGCCGTCTCCGGAAGATGGGGGCAGATTATCTTGTTTATGCCCTGATCGATGCGATCGTTGATAGCTATTTTATCATCCTCGAAAAACTGGGGGAGAGAATTGAGTTTCTTGAAGAAGCACTGGTCACTCAACCCACGACCGGGACCCTGAGGGAAATTCACAGTTTGAAACGGGAGATGATCTTCCTGCGCAAGGCGGTCTGGCCTCTCCGGGAGGTGATCAGCAGTTTGGAGCGAGGAGAGTCGTCTTTGATCCAGGAGTCTACACGGATCTACCTCCGGGATGTTTACGATCATACCATCCAGGTGATTGATTCCATTGAGACCTTCCGCGATATGGTTTCAGGAATGCTCGATATTTACCTTTCGAGTGTCAGCAATAGGCTCAATGCGGTCATGAAGGTATTGACGATCATCACCACGCTTTTTATGCCCCTGACCTTTATCGCGGGGATCTATGGGATGAATTTCAAGTTCATGCCAGAACTGGAGTGGCCCTGGGGTTATCCCTTGGTTTTAATGATCATGCTTGGAATTGGCATTTTTATGTTGATCTATTTCAGGAAGAGGAAGTGGCTTTGAGGGCAGGGTTCCGGAGCATCATCTCTGGAGCAGCAGCTAAACTCACTTCTTGATCAAGATGTACAGGTCCCCGTCATGTTGGAGGTGCCCTGCGGCTAACTCGGCGTAGGGGCCGTTTCCCCAGAAAATATCTGCTCTTCCGGCCCCTCTGATCGCTCCGCCTGTGTCCTGGTTTAAGACAAAACGAGAGAATTGGGTCCAGCCAATAATGTCCCCCTGATCGGTGACCGTGGGTTTCTGGCATGAGATAAACCCGAGGGCCCCTCTTGGAAAAATCCTGGAATCGAGGGCTACCGACCTTCCCGGAGTCAGGAGGACGCCGAGACTGCCTAAAGGGCCCTTTTCCACCTGTCGAAAGAATATGTAGGAGGGGTTGTGATTGAGAACTTCGTCGAGGACCGCTCGGTTCTCGGTCAAGTATCTCCTGATGGTCTGCATAGACATTTCCTCACGCGCAAGAAATCCCCTCTCGATCATGTGCCGCCCGATGCTTCGGTAGGGGCGGCCGTTGGAAGCCTGGTAGTGAACCAAGAGATCCCTTCCGTCAGGGAGCTTCAGCCTGCCTGATCCCTGGATGTGGAGAAAAGCCACGTCAAGGGGGTCTTTTAGCCACGCGATCTCGAGATTCTTTTCCTCCAGCACTTTTTCTGCTTCGATCTGGTACCTGGAGTAGTAAGGCAAAACCTTCTTCCCTTCGATTCTTGCGATGATATTCTCTCCCTTGAACTTCTCGCTGAAAAGGGACAAATCGATTCTGACCAGATTGTCGGGTGGACGGTAGAGGGGGTATCTGAAGGTTTCGTCAGGAGTCAGGCTCCCTTCATACAGGGGCTCAAAATACCCTGTGAAGAGCACCTGCCTGTCTCCAACCCGGCCTGTTGCCCGGTAAACCCGGAACTTCTTCGTGATCTCACTGTTCAGCTCGCTTGCATCAAGGTCTTTTAACAGGAGATAAAGGAAGGCCTCCTGACTCTCACGCACCTGCTGGGCAGTAAAATCGTGCGGCCCGTAGTGAAATACTGTCTCAGGGTGGAGGCGATTGAGGTAATCGAGATTTCGTCTGATGGCAAGGATCAGAGAATCACGATCCATGTCGTCGTGAAACCTGGGGGAGAATAGGAGGATCTGTCTGAGAGCTTCCTCTGGCCGCTCGGCCTCTTTTTTCAGCACAGGGTAGCAGCCAACAGCACCTGCCACAGTCAGAAGAATGACAGCGACGAGGAAACCCTTTCTAATGCTTTTCTTCTTTATCGGGCAGGCCGTTCGTGGTGAGCTTGTCGAACCATGAACGGCACCCTTTAACAGGCTTGTCCCGATGCATCGTTCATCCTTCGACAAGCTCAGGACGGAACGGTGGGTCGAAGGGAAAATGTTCACAACGATTTCTTCTTCTTGAGAATCGACCAGAAAAAATCCCTGATCTTACCTATACCCCCCGAAGCGCGCGCGTCGCGTTGGCAGGAGCCGCTTCGGGGAAGGCAGGCTGTTGCATAAGTAATTTTTCAATTTATTGTGCGCAGCCCCTAAGGTGTTGGTGTAAATGGGAGCTTAGT
Organism: Thermodesulfobacteriota bacterium; assembly: GCA_035454825.1. Classification (GTDB taxonomy): domain Bacteria; phylum Desulfobacterota; class BSN033; order BSN033; family UBA1163; genus DATIGG01. The sequence goes on from DATIGG010000554.1 coordinate 19,728, forward strand.
TGAATCGATAAGGCTGCCGTTGATCGCGACCCCTGCTGCAAAATACTCTTTTGGATTCAGATCAAGGATTTGCTCCCAGGAGAACCCTCCCAAGGATTTAAGTGTGGCGCTTTTCAAAACTTCTTTGGTTAATCTTCCGGTAATCCGCGCTGCAAATCCAAAGAACGCCGGATTTTGGGGGTCGTCATTGATTTCCAGTGTTGTCACGAATAGGAAATCAAGATCTGTACCTGCGATGATTTTTAGACTGAGATTGTCGACAAAAACTACCCATCCGCCTTGATCATTCTGCTCCCATACCTGAACGGTCAATTCTGCTGGAGGGTGAAATTCCTTTATACGTAAGTAGTTTGTTGAATTGTCGTTTCCAGTCTTAAGCTTCGAACCATCAAAGAAGAGTCCCGTGGTTTTTACAGTCAGTTTGAACCACTTCCCCTCCCACATGATCAAGTTAGGTAGTTGAGCCTGTGCCATGTCCACCATGAAAAAACCGAACAAAACTAAAACCAGAAAACCACTCAACCACAATTTACGAATCTTCATGTGACACCCCCATTGTTAAATTTTTTTGAAGCTCAGCTATATTAAACAAAATCGTGGAATCTTTGTCAATGTTTTTTTCAGCATTCGCAATCCTTCAGTTATGGTCGGAGATCTATCTGAAGGACCAAGGTGGTCTCTCCGGAGAAAACTTGAATCTGCCTGCCGGTAGGCAGGGCGGCACCTTTGAGCGATGAACTATGGAGTAGATGTCCTTAAAACGGTCTCTTCAACAGCATCCCTCAATTGACCTGTCTCCAATGATCCGCTTCTCAAGGTTTCGGAGGGGAGACTACCCCGGTTCAATCGAATCTGAGACCGAGGCATTATCAGCATTCAACACTCAGGCATTTGGAATTATCCCACCATGTTCCTGAATTCTTCTTCCGTCAAAATTTTGATTCCCAGTTCTTTCGCTTTATCGAATTTGGAGCCCGGGCCTTCACCCGCGACGACAAAATCTACCTTCTTTGAGACGCTGGAAGCCGTTACTCCGCCGAGAGATTCGACCAAAATTCTTGCTTCCTCTCTTTCATAAGACTTCAGGGCTCCTGTGAAGACGAAGACCTTGCCCACAAGCTTTCCCTTCCCTTTGATTTGAGGTTCAATGACCTTCACCCCCGCTTTTTTTAACCGTTCAATCGACTCCTTATTCTTTTTATCTCTGAAGAACCGGACAATACTGGCTGCGACTTCCGGCCCCACTTCTTCAATCTGCTGGAGATCTTCTTCCGAGAGATGAAAGAAATCATCAAGGCGGGGGAATTGCCGGGCCAGTACCTCTGAGATATGTTCACCCACATGGCGGATGCCAAGGGCAAAGAGGAATTTTGAAAGGGGTTTCTCTTTGCTGCCCTCAATCGCGTCAATGATATTTTGGGCCGATTTACCTGCCATCCGTTCCAGGGCCATCAGCTCTTCTTTTTTGAGATAATAGATGTCCGCCACATCTTTTATCAGGCCTTGATCGACTAATTGGTCAATGAGCTTGATCCCAAGGCCTTCAATATCCATCGCCCGCTTCGAAGCGAAGTGTTTGATTCGTCCTTTTAGCTGGGCCTGGCAGTCGAGGCCGATGCAGCGGTAGATGGCTTCTTCCCTCATCACCTCTGCTCCACACACGGGACACTTTGAGGGCATCTTGAACTTGTTCTCCTCTCCTTTTCGTTTTGATTCGACCACCTGGACGACCTCAGGGATCACATCTCCTGCCCTCTGTATGATAACCGTATCCCCGATGCGGATATCCTTTTTATCGATCTCATCCTGGTTATGAAGGGTGGCCCGACTCACCTCTACGCCTCCCACCTTGACTGG
>DATIGG010000555.1:0-2639 GCA_035454825.1 Thermodesulfobacteriota bacterium
CTTTCCACATGCGGGAAAGAGTCTCATCAAAGAGACGGGTCATGCGTTCCTGCATGGTGATCAGATCCCGGAAAGGCTCCCATTTCACCAGCGTCATACCCATCACCTCCCTCATTAAAGATATACCTTACTATAAATCAGTCAGGAGAGGATTTCAACTGCGACAGGTATAGCAAACCTCGAAAAAGTCTTTGGGAAGGTTGGCCTTCTCCCTGAATTTTTCGACTTGGAACCAGGGAGCAAAATAGTTTCCGCAGACTTTACATCTCTTCATCTTCAGCGTCCGCTTCCAGCGGAGAATCGTCCGCTCATCCACTTTCTCTTCCATGCGGATCACATCGACCGGACAGGCCACCACACAAGCCCCGCAGGCAATACAGTTCATCGCCTCCTCTCCAAACGGAGGGATCATCTCTCTCCGGTCACCCCGTGAAGCAAACTGAATGGCATGGGCTCCAACCACCTCGTCGCAGACCCTCGCACAGAGCCCGCAGAGGATGCAGTCCTTGTCCCCTTTCTTGAAGCGGACTTCCTGGACGCCCATCTCTTTTGCCATTTCCTGGATCCGCTTATCTCCAGGGCACATGGCCAGGATGAGCTCGATCATCATCCGCCGCGCCCTCAAGACCTTCTCCGTTTTCGTATGGACCTCAATGCCGGCCTGCACCGGGTAGGTGCAGGAGGCGGTCATGCGGGATCTCCCGTTTCTCACGATCTCCACGAGGCAGAGACGGCAGGCACCATAGGGCCTCACCGATTCATTATAACAGAGGTTCGGAATCTCAATGCCCGCATCCAGGGCCACCTCGAGAACATGATCGTTTTCTTTTCCCTCGACGGGCTGGCCATCAATCAAAAAAGGAATCATAATCCTCTCCTTCTAAACCTTCATCGTCTGAACTCAGAAGATGCTCCAACCTCAAATTCGAAATCTCAAATTACAAATCCCAAACGAATTCAGAATTTCAATGTCAAATGACCCAAACGGGCTTTTTCCGAATTTCAGATATCGGTCATTGGAATTTATTTGCCACGGGGCGCTGGGGATCGGGTGCTGACCCAGTCTTATTGCACCTCTATGGCGTCGAATTTACAGCTCTCGAAACACATCCCGCACTGGATGCATTTTTCGGAATCAATCTTAAAGGGAATCCCTTCTGCCTTCTTCGTCTTTCTCTTACCGCTGATGGCTTCTGAAGGACAGGCCTTCGCACAGGCGCCGCACATCTTGCAGACTTCTGAAACCACCCTGTACTTCAGCAGAGCCCGGCAGACTTTGGCGGAGCAGCGCTTGTTCAGGATGTGCTCTTCATATTCGTTTTTGAAATACCGGAGCGTCGAAAGGACCGGATTGGGTGCGGTCCCGCCCAACTGGCACAGAGAAGCTTCTGCCGTCGCCCAGCCGAGTTCCTGCAGGAGATCGATCTGATCCATCGTTCCCCTTCCCTCGGAGATATCAGTGAGAATCTCATGCATCCGCTTCGTCCCTTCCCGGCAGGAACTGCATTTTCCACAGGACTCGTCCTTCAAAAAATTCATGAAGTATTTGGCCACATCGACCATGCAGGTCGACTCGTCCATGACGATCATCCCGCCGGACCCCATCATGGACCCCGCTTCCGTCAGCCGGTCAAAATCGACGGGCAGATCAATCAGCGAATCAGGGATGCAGCCACCCGAGGGTCCTCCGGTCTGAACCGCCTTGAAGGTCTTTCCTCCAGGGATCCCTCCTCCGATATCATAGACGATCTCCCGCAGGGTGATCCCCATGGGCACTTCGACGAGCCCAGTGTTATTGACCTTGCCGACAAGGGAGAAAATCTTCGTTCCCTTGCTTCCCTCGGTGCCGATCCGGGCATACCACGTTGCACCATTGAGAATAATGACGGGCACATTGGCCCAGGTTTCCACATTGTTTAAATTCGTGGGCCGGTCCCAAAGGCCGCTCTCTACGAGATGAATATGTTTGGCCCTCGGTTCTCCAACATCCCCAGCAATAGAGGCGACCAGCGCGGACGATTCCCCGCAGACAAAGGCTCCACCTCCCCGGCTGATCTTGACGTCGAAATCGAACCCTGATCCAAGAATGTTCTTCCCAAGAAGCCCCAGTTCCCTCGCCTGCTGGATGGCGACGCCGATGTTGATCACAGCCAGGGGATATTCGTTCCGGACGTAGACATAGCCCTCATGGGCCCCGATGGCAAAAGCCCCGATGATCATGCCTTCCAGGACGCTGTGGGGATTGCCCTCTAAAAGGCTTCGATCCATGTAAGCCCCCGGGTCTCCTTCGTCCGCGTTGCAGATGACATATTTGATGTCTCCGTGGGCCTTCCTGCAGGACTCCCATTTCGCCCCCGCAGGAAAACCGCCGCCCCCACGGCCCCGCAGATTGGCCTCCTTGACCTCCTGGATGATGGCCTCCGGGCTCATGGAGAGCAGGGCTTTCGGTAAGGCCTGATAGCCTCCGACCGCGATATAGTCTTCGATGGAGGTTGGATCAATACTTCCATTGTTTCCGAAGATGATCCGCATCTGTTTCTTGTAAAAGGGGACGTCGTCTTCATGGGTGATCTTCTCCCCCGTTGAAGGATGGACATAGAGAAGGGATTCGATCGTCTTTCCCTTCAGAATCGTTTCCT
>DATIGG010000556.1:0-3209 GCA_035454825.1 Thermodesulfobacteriota bacterium
TCCTGTGGCATCGGTAGATCCGTCATTTACCACCAGCACATCGGATTGAGGCACGGAAGCTCGAATACTCTGGATGACCTCCCGGATCGTCTTCTCCTCATTATATGCCGGAACAATCACAAGGATCTTCGTCATCTCTATGGTCGACGATCTTTCAAATTATTCTTTAAAAGCAATTTCCCTTGCCTTTATACCATATTTTTTGAACAAAAGGTAGAACGCTCGGTTCGAGATTCTCTTCATCTTTTGAGTGTTCCTTCTCTTTTCAAGAAGCTGGGGGAATCCTTTCAGAGCCTCAAAAAAGGCTTTTCCCACGATGGAGATGAGGAGGAGAGGAGATGATTCCTTTCCAAACCTTCCAGAGGCACCCCTTTGAGTCAGGGCTCCAATCCCCTGATAAAAATATCTTAAGGCCGTGTAAAAGGGCCACAGAAAGAGAAAAGGGAGAGGGAAATTCTTCCAGGCCACCCAGATCCGGTTTCGTTCAACCAGAAAGGCTTTCAGAGGCGAGTAGGTTCCAAATTTCTTGGAGTGGTGATGATAAACGATGGCTTCAGGCACATAGAAGGCTTTCCATCCCGCAAGCCTTGCCCTCCATCCCAGATCCGTATCCTCCGCATAAGCAAAAAAATCCTCATCAAATAAACCGATCTCCGCAAGCATCTCTTTTCGAAAGAGAGAGGCACAGCCACTCCCAAAAAAGACTTCTTCTCTCTGGCTGTGTTTCTCATGAGATTCTAAACGACCTCTTCCGATGGAAAGACCATCCGGATAAATCGTTAATCCAGCGGCATCCAGCTTCTCTCTCTGATCATGGAGAAGAATCTTGGGAGTGGTGACACCAATGCCCGGGGCTGCTTCGATAGATCTCCACAAGTAGGTAATACATTCTTTTTCGATCTCCGTGTCACTGTTTAAAACGAAAATATATCGACCCTTAGCCTCTCGAATCCCTCGATTATTGCCTCCCCCATAGCCCAGATTGCTCAAATTCACTATCACTTGGAGGTCGTTAAAACATTTTTGAATCGTTTCAATCGAGCCATCGGTCGAAGCATTGTCAACGAGAATTATCTCCAAATTCGGGTGGGTCTGTTCCTTAACAGATTGAAGACAGGGGTAAAGATACTCTTTCCCGTTCCAGTTGAGAATGACGACAGAGATCAGAGGAAAATCATTCATCACAAGGTCATTTGAAGGAACTCTCTGATACTGTGGATGAGATTTAATCTGCCCATGTTTTCAACCCCACTCCCCCTTCCTTTCTCGCTCAGAATTTCCAGTATCTTTTCTCTTAGCCGGTCTTCTTCATAGAGGACATGGATATTTCCATCTTTTCTTTTTTCCAAGGCCTGAGCGACCTCGAGTTGGTGGTCGTTCATGTGCTCCCCATGTTTCTTTCTTCTTGGAAGGATGAGGAGGGGGATTCCATGTTGCTTGCATAGAATGATCGTTCCAATCCCGGCGTGGGATACAACCAATCGGGACTTCAGGATATATTCTGTAGCAGAATTCATAGGGACAAAATCAAAATATTCTGTATGTTGCGGGCAATACGTTGAATATCCCTTTTGCATTAAAACCTGCTCGGGGAGAGAGGGGGTGATCTCGTCCATCTTCTTAAGCAAACGGTCAAAGGCCCGAAAATCATTCCCTACAGTAACAAAGATCAAATCAAGCCTCCCACATATCTTGCTTTGGGCCCGTACTCGCTTAGAAGGGTTTCCCATTGGACGAGAAACAGATCGGTAAGAGGATAAACCCATTTTCCCGTCAAAGAGGGGTGATAGACCTGGGCGCTGCATTCCAGATAAATGAGTTTCGTCCGAAAGAGAACCTTTCCAATATAGAACGAGGGAATAGCTATTTCGGCTCCCGTCGAAAAGAGAACCCTGGGTCTCTCTTTTAGAAAAACATAAAGGATCTTTAAAATGCCCGTAATCAATGAGAAGGGATTCTTTGCAAAGTTGCTCATGTAATAAGTGTCTTTCAGATCTAATGTAGCCTTCTCTCGGTAGGTCAGGAAAAAGAAAGAATAGCCCTTAAAAGCCTCTTCCAATTGGAGCACTTCTACAAGATGACCACCCGGAGAACAGATGAGTCCGATCTTCTTATGACTCTTCATGGACCCTCTCAATGAGATTCAGCCATTCCTCTTCGAACCGTTTAACCGTAAACTGCTTTGCAAACGCGTGGCCCATCTCTCCCAGCTCTGAATGCTCCAACACATAACATGCCTTTTCCTTTAAATCATTGAAATCCTCACAGATGATCTGCCCCCCTCCTTCCAGCAATTCTCTCATTCCTCCAAGGCCAGAACCGATAACCGGAGTTTTACAGAGCATGGCTTCATGAGCGGTCCGGTTCCAACCTTCCTTAAATTTTGACATGGTAATGACGGCCGACGAAGCTTTCAAAAGCAGGAGATACTCCCTATAGTCTAAGTCCAAATTGAGAGTGGGAAGATCGACTTCCTTTCGACCGCTGGTGACAAGATGAGCTTCCAGGTCCTTCAATTGTTCATAGGACTCCACGGATCCCTTGATCCGCTGGCAATTGCCCAGATAAAGGATGGGCTTCCCCTCCAGTCGAAATCTTCTTTTGAAATCAAAAATCTCCTCCTCTTCAAAATGAAATTGATCCACATCAAAGCCATTATAGATCAGAGAGACATCACGATACCCTTTTTCCAAGAAGTGATTCTGCCAAAATTTTGAAATGGTGACGATCGCATTGACTTTTTCCAAATGGTGACAAAATATCTTCTCCAGTCTCCTCCATAAGGGTTTGAGATAAGAGGGCTGAAATGAATAGTCCATATGGAAGAACATAGCAATATTCTTTCCGTCCGTCTGGTCATAGGGCATCGTGAGAATGGAGTCAAAATTCCTGATCCAGACCGTTTTTCTTCCCTTCAACCGCCAGAGGCGGTAGAGAATTCTCGGATAGAGGTATTTGTTATATGGATCGAGGCCCACATTGATCACTTCAAGATCATGGTGTTTGACAAGGATGGATTGCGCCATTTGGTTATAAATGGTTTCTCCATAGACTTTTTTCAGGACCTCAATCCATCCAATCATCATTACCTGAACACCAGGGAAAGGTTTAAATACTGCAATTCAGATATCGGACTTCAGACTTTAGACATCAGACTCTTCGGCACACCCATAACAGAACCGAAAATAGAAAAGGTTAGGGCCGAGCCT
>DATIGG010000557.1:0-10579 GCA_035454825.1 Thermodesulfobacteriota bacterium
ACAACCGCTCAACGAGATATCCAAGAAAGGCCGCAAGGATCACTCCGCACAGTAAACCCAGCCAGAAACTCCCGGTAAACGTTAACACCGTATAGGTGACATAAGCTCCGAAGGTGTAATAGACCATCTGCTCCATATTGACGATGCGCATCAGACCAAAACCGATCGAGATCCCAAGGGAAACAAGAAAGAGGATCCCGCTCGTGCTGATTCCAAAAACCACTGCCCGCAACAGCATCTCCATGTCCATCACTACTTTTTACTCTCCTTCTTCATGGACCCCGACAAGCTAAATGCGACCGATTTTGGCGGGGATGTCGCCCCACGGGTGCGTCGGTCAGGTAGCACGGGTTTTTCCGTGGGGCTCCACTGGACACGATACATTTCCATATCTGATGATCTCTCTTTTCCCTCCGAACCTCTCCCGAAGGAGTGAATCAATATTTCCCCAGATTCCCTTAGCAAATTTGAATAAAACGATCAGGGTGAGCACTCCCACAAAAAATTCCCACCGGGCGATGTATTTGCTCACCACATCCCGGATGCCGATAAAGGCGAGAGATCCGAAGAAGGGGCCATACACAGTGCCGGCTCCACCGATAAGCGTTGCCACCAGAACCTCCGCGGCCCGATGGGGGGTCCCGAGATTGGGATTGACAAAACCAAAATTGACCGCATAGAGTGCTCCAGCTAACCCGGACAGCATCGAGGCCAAAGTAAACCCGATCCATTTTATTTTAAAGGCGCTGTACCCCAAAAATCGCATCTTTCTTTCATTGACCTTGACCGCTCGAAAGGAGATGCCCAGGACGGATTGATCGATGTATCGAAATAGAATGAGAACAATGGCCAGGGTTATCATGACAAAAAAGAAGAAATGAGCGGGTTGTCTGAGATCGAGAAGCGGGGTGGCTGTCATTCGGGCCCGGTACCAGAGGCCGTCGTCCCCCCGTGTGATGGGAATAAGGAGTTTTTCAAAAATAAAGAGACCAATGGCACAGATCGCCGCATTGACCAGGGCAAAGTAGTCTCCCCGGAGCCTGACAAAGAAAGGACCTAAAACCCCGCCAATGATAAAACCAACGAGGATTCCCATGAGAATCGAAATCAGAGGGCTGGTTCCTATATAAGCCAGGTAGATTGCTGCGGAATAGGCACCAATACCCAGATAAAAAGGTTGGCCGAAAGAAACCATTCCCAGGTATCCATAAAGAACATTACATCCCATGACGTAGATCGAAAAAACGGAGATCTCTGTGATAAAATTCATCTTGTTCGGAATGAGGATTCGGGCCACGATCAAGGCTAAGACGAGCAGTAAAGGGCCTCCAATCATTCTCATGCTTCTATTCATTTTTTCTCCCGTAGGTCCTGGATTCCGGTTTGCACGGGAATGAAAGAACGGGAATTATAGGCATGCCTCGAAGATAAGGTTCTTGATATCTTCTCGGTCTGTCGTTACATTGATGATTTTTCCCTCTTTCATGCAGTAAACCCGGTCAGCAATCTCACCTGCCAATGGGAGATTTTGTTCAATGATTCCCAGGGTTGTTTCTTTGCTGATTGCCTTAAAAGCATGGGTGAGATCGGTGACGACGTGGGGAGCCAACCCCTCCGTGGGTTCATCCATCAGGACAAGCTCAGGGTTTCCCAGGAGGGCCCTGGCGATCAAAAGCATCTGTCGTTCGCCTCCACTGAGATGTCCTGCTTTTCTGTCCATGAGGGTTGTCAGCTTGGGAAAGTATTGAAGCACTCCATCCCAGTTGTAATCCTTGGTGGCGTAACTCCCGAGTTCCAAGTTCTCACGGACTTTCAGGTCGGCAAAGACTATCTTGTCCTGGGGAATGTATTTGACCCCGGACCTTGCAATCTCGTACGGCTTTAATCTTCCGATCTCCGCGCCTCTCAATAAGATTGAACCAGTCTCTTTTTTTACAAAGCCGGTAATCGTTTTGAAAAGCGTTGTCTTCCCTGCGCCATTTCTTCCGACAAGGACAATCACTTCTCCTGAACGGATCTCAAATGAAATCTGGAAGAGGACCTTCAGTTTCTTATAGGAGACATCCAGATTCTTGACTTCTAATAGGTTGCCATCGGTGAAAGTTGCCATTTTCCCATCTATCCCGGTTTCCGAAAAGGTGTCATTCCGGCGAAAGCCGGAATCCAGGGTTCCCCGGTGGAAACCGGGAACCAGTGTTTGAGATGGTTCCCGATGCCTACTCCGGACCCGATCCGGGGTTCGTCGGGACAACGTCTGGATGCCGGATCAAGTCCGGCATGACGGAATAACGGACCTTAAAAACAGGTTCAAACTCTCCAATAAACCCTCCTTACCTCTGGATCCTCAAGCGTCTCTTTTGGAAGACCACTGGCGATGATCTTTCCTTCGTGCATGACGGCAAGGCGGTCGACAATATCGATGAGTTTCGAAATCTTATGTTCTACGATCAGAATTGTTTTTTGGTGGTTGTATTTTCTAAAAACCCTGATCACTTCGTCAATTTCAAGGTCGCCCAGGCCTGCGAAAGGTTCGTCCAGGGCCAAAACAATCGGGTTTGCGATAAAGGCCATGGCGATTTCAAGCCTTCGTTTGCTTCCAAGGGAAAGATTTCCCGCCATCTCCTCACCAAGATGGTCAAGTTCAAACATCTCCAGGCTCTCCTTGACCTTCTGCCGGATTTCCGACTGGTCCAGGTTGGAAACAAACATATGAAGGGGAAGGGAGGTCCCTCGCTTTTTTCTATAAAAGGACAACCCCATATTCTCGTAGACTCTCAAATTATCAAAGACCCGAACGAGCTGAAAGGTCCGGATGATACCGGCAGCCACCCTTTTTTCGGGGGAATCTTTGGTGATATCGTTTCCCTCATAGAAGACCTCGCCTCCATCGGGAAGATAAAATCCGGTGAGAAGATTGAGAAAGGTGGTTTTTCCGGCACCGTTGGGGCCGATGATGCCGATCGTCTCATTTCTGTTGATGACAAAATCAACATGGTCAACCGCGACAAAATCACCGAATCGCTTGGTCACTTTATCGGTCTTGATAACATTCGAGTCAGATTGTTCCATGACTAAAATCCCAGCATCTTTAGAGGCGGCAGGGCGGGGTCGCCTCCGAAATATCCTTCCACCTTGAAGAGATCCCATTTGCTCTTCTTTTCTTTGGGTTCCTTTCCTTTCACCACGAAAGCGGCATACTTGGAAACCATCTGATGGTCCTCTCTAAAGTAGACCGGTCCCTTGACGCTGGTCAGGTCCTTCGAGTCCATGATGGCCTTGCTGATCTTCTTCGCGTCAAAGGAACCCGCCTTTTCGATCCCTTTGAACATGAGCTCGCAGGCAATATAGGCGATCGTTCCATAGGCATCCGGTGGTTCTCCCCATTTTTTCATATGGGCATCGGTATATTCTCTTGCTCTCCTGGCGACATCCTTGTCTTCAAAATTTTCGAGATCATAATAGTAATAGTTGAGGGCATAGAGTCCGGCAAGGGCGTTTTCAGGAATGCCCATCCCAACGACATTGGTGATCCAGGCGCTGAACATCGTAGAGGTTTTGGAGAGCCCCAGCTCATAGGCCTGTTTAAAGGAGGCGATAGCATCCCCGGCGAAGGAATCGTTGTAGAAAATGTCGGCTTCAAGGACTTCGCCTTATTGATGGCAGAGGTATAATCGATCGTTCCCTGGGGGCTCTCTGAGACCCCGATCACCTCTCCTCCATGCACTTTCAACGCTTCCGCCAAACCTTCCCGAATCGTTTTTCCCCACGAGTCTGCGCGTGAAAGGTTGTAAATCTTCTTCTTTCCCATGTTCTTGCTCATGATGGCCCCTCCCAGGTAACCGATGCTCCACGGAGTGAAGGCCACGGAAAAAGTCGCATCTGCCATGTTTCCCTTTTTGAAGGAATCGATCGCAGGAACACATCCCGGGAAGAAGGGGACCGGGGAAATCTTGCACTCTTCGTTGAAAGCGGCAGCCATGGGATTCCAGGTGGTTCCCGTAACACCGTTTGCACCCTCGGCGATGAGCTCTCTGAACCGGCGAACCCCGACATCGAGCTTTGCTTCATCATCTTTGGTGATCACTTCAATCTTTACCTTTCCCCAGGGCATACTCAGCCCACCGGCTGCATTGATCTGATCGACCGCCAGCAGGACTCCTTTCTTTTGTGTCTCGGCGACTGCAGCAAATGTCCCACTGAGTGAAGTGATGAACCCTAACTTAAAAACCTTTGGTTCTTGAGCAGACGAGATGGGTGGATTGAGAATCAGACAAACCGATAGAATAAGAAATAAAAAAATCACCTTTTTCATAAATCCCTCCTCTTACTGGTTTTTTTTCATACTGGATTGCACAGAATCAAAAGGCTATTGTTTCGAACGATCACCCCCTCTCTTCCTCCCCCACCCTCCCTCTTCGGAGGGGGAGGGAGGGGTGATACTTTGCTGATCGTCGATTTTTTGATGACGACCGCGATATTGCTTTTTAGGAGATCTCGGATCTTGATAATAAAGTCTTCAAGGATATGATTCTTGGCTGCTTGGGCGACTACCTGAACAAAAATTGAAAAGTTTTAGAGTCTTGGTCATTGAGAGATTGATGATCATCTGGTTACTGGCGCTTGAAACTTGGCTATTGTTCTTTTAGAAGTCCGGCGCCAACCAGGCCTTCACGCAACTTCTTCTTTTCGTCTGCTGTTAATGAGGCCAGGGGAGCCCGGGTTGGGCCTCCGTAGAATCCTGTAAAGTCCATGGCTGCTTTGACACCTGCAACCCCATATTTCCCGGAGACCATCTGATTGATCTTCATGAGGTGGAATTGGAGCTCTCTGCCTTCCTCCAGGTTCTGGGCAACACCCAAGTCGTATAGCTTGCAACAACGTTCCGGAAAGGCATCGGCCAGGGAAAGCACGCCGCCTACAGCTCCCATGAGAAGTCCTGTGAAAAAGAAATTGGCTGACCCTGCCAGTAGATAAAACCCTGGTTGGGCGTTTAGAATGTAAGCGCTCAGATTACCTGGAGAGCTGTCCTTCATTCCCACGATCTTAGGATGGGATGAAACTTCTTTGATCACTCCAGCGGACAGGGTAATTCCAGTGACTCCCGGGTTGTTGTAAAGGAGAACCGGAATGGGAGAACGCTCCGCCACCTGGATGAAGTGGTTGATAAGCGCACTGTCAGACATCTTCTTGGCGAAAAAGAAAGGAGTGATCAGGCTTCCGTAGTGAGCGCCGACCTCCGCTGCCTGATGGCAGAGCTCAATCGATACACTCGTCGATTCACCTCCGGTTCCTGCCATAATGACCTTATCTGGCGATGCTGTTTTGACGACCGTTCTCAGGAGATCCATGGATTCAGGTGTGGAGAGGCTTCGAAATTCGCCGTTTGTTCCCAGAACCAGGTAACCCCGAAGCCGGCTGCCATTAAGCTTCTGAACATTTAAGGCCATCTTATCGAGAAGGATCTTTCCTTGATCATCGAAAGGTGTTGTCATTGGGGCAAAGACTCCGGATAGCTTTTCCCGGTGAGCAGATTTTTCTCGAGTCATTGACGCACGCTCCTATTCTGATGGCCTGTTTGTCGGACAATAGTAAGATTAAAAAAAACTTCTTGTCAACTTAGAATCCCTTCTTTGAAACCTCTACCTGCTGGGCGGCATCATTTTATGGAGTGTATCAACGCAGAGGTCTGCAAATTGGGGGTCATTCACATGCAGGTCGACTTCGCAGATACAGAGTTCGGGAACGGCATGCTTTCTCAACGAAGAGATGAACGCCCTATCCACCGCTGGAGAATAGAGCGGTCCTCCCTTCTTACTGAATTCCGTCCATCCCTGCTTTGGGATAATCACCTGGGTCTTCTTTGCCCCGGGGGAAAGTCTTTCCGCAACGATTCTTCCAACCTCTGCCAGTTCCCTGGCATTTGCCCTGACGTTCGTGTTATTGGGATTGTGGTAATGGATCTTTCTCTTCCGAAAACGGGGCGGAATCGTCTCAGCGCTGCCAAAAACATAGTAATCAAGCCCCCCGGGAACAAACACGAGAGGGATCTGCGCCTTCACACTGGGGATCAACCTGCCTGGTCTCACCGGAGCATAGAAGTCCTCTGGATGCAATTCTCCCAAAACCTCATGGGTAACCATATCGATCACTCCAGAGATGATCCCATCCTCGACCAATTGTTCCATTGCAGATCCACCTGCTCCTGAGGCGTGAAATGTAATCGCCTCGCAGCCCAAGTTTCTGAGGCGTTCTCCCGCCCGGCTCACTGCTGGCTCCAGGTTACCGAAAGCTGTTATGGCGACGATGGGCAGGTTCCCTTCAGCCCGAATGGGAGTGTTTGCCAGGCACATCCCAGCAATGGCCCCTGCGGCGTTGCCCAGTGTTGTTTTCGTAATTGTATTGGGTCCACCCAGGATATCAGCGATTGAGAACATCATCGCCGTATCCGTATTGCCGATATAGGGCCTTGTATTTCCAGAGGCTACAGTTGATACCATGACCTTCGGCACGCCTAAAGGGAGAGCCTTCATGGCGGTTGTTGCGATGGAAGTTCCCTGGTTTCCGCCGACGGCTGCCACCCCTTGGATTTTTCCTTCGAGATAGAGGCGCCTTACGAGGACCGCTGCCCCTTTCCCCATGGCATCCATGACTAGATCTCGCCGGTGGAATTCAAAGAGAGTTTTAAATTCTGTTCCTCCCGCCTGGCAGACCTCATCTCTTGGGATATCCGGTTGGATCATAGGGGGACAAACAACACCGATATCCATGACAAGGGATTCCAGGTCCATGGTGTGAATGATCTGACGCATGTAATCGATCTCAGGGCCTTTCGTATCTAACGTCCCGATCAGCAGGACCGGTTTTTTCAATGCCATATCTTTTTCATTTAGAGCTTAAAGAAGGATATCCCCTTGATCCCACGCTCTCCAATTCTCAAGCTCACTTCCTCGATTTTTCGAGCTGTCTCGATCTCTTCGAATTGATTCAATTTCGATCGCTCCAGAGCAGTTAAACCTAACAGGACCATTCCCGGCACAAACTTTCCCCTGGATTTCTTAAGAAAGATATAGGGTTTACCTTTGTAATGCTCCCATGCCCGACTGCAATCTAATGCCACAGCAGGGGCCATGGCCGCCTCTCTGCCAATGATGGAGGAAAGAAATTTAGGCTCCATTAATCTGCCACAGACAAAAATTGGTTTTTTCTCTTTCCATAAAGAAACCTTTGTGTCTTCAGGCTCCAGCCAAATAGCAAATGTTTTATCCTCATACTTAATCTGATACATCATTGCCCTCCTTAGCTCCTCCGGGTTTTGGGTGGGTGACCTCCCTTTCTTAACCCCCCTTCATCCCCCCTTAATCTAAGGGGGGATAACGCCCCTTCGTTCCTCTTGGCGCCTCCGTTCCCCCTCTTAAACTAAGAGGGGGTGAGGGGGAGTTACGAGGGGAATAGGGGGTTATTGATGTGTCAACACAATTCGTCCAAGAGCCTTTGCCTCACGCATCAATTGATGGGCCTCTTCAACCTTCTCGATCGGGAAAAGATCGGTGACAATGGGTTTCCATCGCTGATCTGCCACGAATCGAATGGATTCTACCGTATCCTGTCTTCCGCCTGACCGTGTACCGATGACTTCCAGTTCGTGGACAGCAATCTGCCGGGGATCAAGAGGATAACGCTCTTGGGTATAACCGAGAATGATCAATCGTCCTCCGTGACAAAGGCTGTTCGCTCCTTCTTGCAATGTTTCTTCATTTCCCACACCATCAATGACACACTCCACTCCAAAACCGTTCGTTAAATCTTTAACTGCAATCGGTACTTCAACCTCGCGTGAGTTGAGAACCTCATCAGCCCCTAATTCCTTGGCTCTTTTTTCCTTTTGAGAGGAACGGACGACACAGATCACCTTGGCCCCATAGGCCTTGCAGATTTGGATGGCTGCAGCAGAACACCCTCCCACACTGATGACCATCACGGTCTCTTCCTGGCGGACGCGTCCTCTTTTTACGGCGTGCACACTGGTCACCACTGCATCCGCGATGATCGATCCCTCAGTGAAGGGGACATGGGCCGGCAGATGAAAGAGTTGGCGACCCGGGATCTTGAAATACTCTCCATAACCCCCTGGATATTTGAGAACACCGAGGATCCCGTCGAGGCTGGTACATTGAGTTTCTCGATTCGTTCTGCAATAAAAGCAGTGGCCGCATGAAAAAAAGATATTAGGGACCACATGATCCCCTGCGTTGAAGCCTGACACATTCGGACCGACCTCGACGACTACTCCGGCGGGTTCATGTCCCATGATAAAAGGCAATTTCGGAGTATATCCCCATCCGTCCCGGATATGGAGATCCGTTCCACAGATTCCGCAGGCACGGGTATGGACAAGGACTTCATCTGGACCGATCTTCGGCATGGGGACACCTTCGATTCTTAAAGGTTCGCGCACCTGGTGTAGGACCGCTGCTTTCATTCTGTCTCCTCGGTTGATCTTGTTTATGAGAAACGAAGAAGCCCCTCATAGAAAAGGCATCTTATTATAAATCGCATGAAGATTTTGTCAATTAGTCGTCTCCGGAGATACCACCCTGTTCCTGGGATAGGATCTCTGACCACCACTAAGGGGTTACATCAGTCACCCCATTTTTATTTTGACATTCCCGGCAAATCATTATATTTTATTCTGTCAAATTGGAAGACGAGATCAAACGAATAGACAGGGTGCGAGATAAGAAATCTCTTGTGGAAGTTACAAAGGAGGTGGCCAATGTTTCGCGTGACATGGTTTGAAGAGTACCTACTTGATGTGGTTCATCCTGAAGGGCGACGAATAACGCGTCGTATCCTTGAAGACCCTAAGGCAACATTTGTCTGGGGAAAGCTCATGAGTCCTCATTTTATAGAAAAATTGCTGGGCCATTCGCTACCCTTCTGCCCGGCGGAAATCCAGGGTTACGCTCGGGCCCCATCCGGGGATTTTTATGCCCTCAGAAAAAAGAAGGGAGCGACGACACAGGGAGTGGTCCTGCTTGGATTAGCAGAAGGAGATGTTGCTGGGTTAAACAAATATGAACAGATTCCCGATGTCATGGAACGGCGTCGCATCAGGGTGAGCATGGGGACCTTTAAACGGAAGGCCTTTTTCTACATCAAAAAAGGTACTCCCTGAAGGACCTGATTTTTTGGTCTTGTTGAAGGGTTGATTTATTGGGGCACTTATAGTAAAAAGGATTGGCTTTTTCAAATTCTATTCAAGGAGGTTTTTATGAAAAGAGAGGGCATGAGAGGAAATTGGAAGTGGTTTATAGCCATCATGGTATTTGCCTTAGGCTGGGGGCTTGTATCCTCGGCATCGGCCAAAGACCTCATTGCGGCAAGCATCGCAAACCAGATCAACCAGGCCTGGATCAACATGGCCAAGGGGATTAAGACCGAAAGTGCCAAATTGGGATATGACCTGCTCCTGATCGATGCCCAGGATAACACGGCAAAGCAGATCTCTGATACAGAGGATGCCCTAACCAAAGGTCCAAAGTTCCTGCTCCTAACAGGGGTTGATAAGGGAACAGCCCAGTTGATTGATATGGCCAAAAAGAAAGGGATTCCTACAATCACCTTGATGAGGGACTATGGGGGTGACGTGGTTTCCTTCGTAGGGGTCGATAATGTTTTAGTCGGTGAAGGGATCATTGAGTGGTACGGAAAGTATCTAAAGGGAAAGCAGTCTAAAGTGATCATCATTACCGGGACTCCTGGAGCAGCCTCCTCAACCGACCGGGAAAAAGGGGTTAACAATATGTTGCCCAAATATCCGAATATCAAAGAGGTAGCCCGCCAATCCGGATATTATCGACGGGAGAAGACACTGCCTGTAGTGGAAGATCTGCTCCAGCGGCATTCCGATGTTGAGGCAGTTCTTGGATTTAATGACGAGATCGCCATGGGCGCTCTTGCTGCTGCCAAGGCTCAGAAACGAAAACTGGTGATTACAGGCACGGACGGGAATGAAGATGCCCTGAAGGCGATCGGTTCGGGCGATATCACCATGAGCGTCGTATTCGATATGGTTGATATGGGTCGGAAAGGGGTCCAGTTTGCGGACATGGTGCTGAAGGGCAAGTCCGTTCCCAAAAAATACAATATGGAAATGATCTTCGTTACCAAGGAAAATGTCGAAAAATACAAAGATATTAACAAGTGACCCTCTCGACGAAACCGGCACGCCACGACAAGGAGAGCCTCTCCCTTGTCGTGGCGTGCTGGGTCTCTATCATATCAGTAAGGCTTTCCCGGGTGTTCAGGCCCTTTCCGATGTCTCCTTTGAAATCTGCCCAGGAGAAGTCCATGCCCTGATCGGAGAGAACGGCGCCGGCAAGTCGACCCTCATCAAGATCCTGAGCGGGGCTCACCAGGCGGACTCAGGGACAATCTCCATCAACGGTCAAAAAGTTTTTATTGACGGGCCGCGCACCGCGCGCCAGTTGGGCATCGCGATCATTTACCAGGAATTGAACCTTGTTCCCTGGTTAAGCGTTGCTCACAATCTTTTCCTCGGCCGAGAGCGAAAGATCGG
>DATIGG010000558.1:0-14120 GCA_035454825.1 Thermodesulfobacteriota bacterium
GGCTGAATAGTTCTTGGGCATTGAACGCGAATGCGAAACGGATTACAATGACGGTTCATCGAGTTGTTGGCTCATCAGGGAAACAAGATGACCGAGAAGACCATTCTATTCAATGGAAATATCCTTACACTGGATTCGGTGAATCATAAGGAAGAGGCCCTGTCGGTGGTCAATGGCAAAATCGAAAGGATAGGAACTAACCGGGAGATCCGCCGATTCTATGGAGAGGGATGGAAGTCCATTGACCTTCAGGGCAAGACCGTTCTTCCAGGATTTATTGACAGCCATGTTCATTTTATGAGTACGTCTATAACGGCGATTGGGATCGATCTGTCAGAGGTAAGATACATTAACGAGGTCCTTGAAAAGGTTGACGAAAGAGCCAGGGAGACGCCTCCGGGAGAGTGGATCCTGGGCTATTTCATCACACACCTTCCAGACCGTGGCATGCCCACAAGATTCGATCTCGATCAAGTCTCTACCCGTCACCCGATAAGGTTGACGCATCGTAATGGCCATCTCTGCTCCCTGAATTCAAAGGCCCTTGAAATCCTCAAGGTACAAAAAGACCTAAAAGGGGTTGAACAACGTTCGGGGGACGTGACCGGTGTCATCCGGGACCCTGCCATTCAGGTCCTTTCCCATCCTGGTCTGTCTCTTAATGACGAGAAAAAAATAGAGGCATTGAGGCTTGCCTCCCAATCGGCTCTTGAAAAAGGGGTAACAACCCTTCATGCCTTGGACGGAGGGCCAAGAAATCCCGGGGCAACTGCGTTTCTTCTTAAAGTCAGAGAGAGGCTCCCTCTGAAAATTGTTCCATACAACCAGTCCATGGAGGTCCAAGAGGTGTTGGATTTAGGTCTTCCGCGAATCGGGGGTTGTATCTGTGCGGACGGTGCTTTTGAATCCCACACCGCGGCCCTTTTTGAACCCTACGCCGATGAGCCTGATAACTATGGGACCCTCACTTATACACAGGAAGTGATGTCAGGTTTTATTCTCAGAGCCCATCAGGCAGGTCTCCAGGCTGCCATCCATTGCGAGGCAGACCGGGCCATCGAACAGGTGCTCCATGCCTATGAAAGGGCACTGAGACAATTTCCCAGAAAAGATCATCGCCACCGGATCGAACATTTCGAGATTCCGACAGAAAACCAGATCGAACGAGTAGTTCGGGGCGGCATTTTGACCGGTATGCAGCCAGCTTTTCTCCCTGCCTTCTTTTTCAGAGATGGCGTAGAAAGGTACGAGGCATTCCTGGGCCGGTCAAGACTGAAGAGAATCCATCCTTACCGGACCATGCTCTCCCAGGGCATCCTTATGGCAGGGGGATCAGACAGTCCTGTCACAAAGATCAACCCGCTCTTGGGCATTGAAGCTGCTGCAAACCATCCTCATTGTGAAGAACAACTGCCAGTTATTGAAGCCATCAAATTGTTTACAATAAACGGCGCCAGATTTGCCTTTGAGGAGGATCAAAAGGGAAGTATCGAGACCGGAAAGTCCGCTGACCTTGTAGTCCTGTCCGAAGACCCGTGCTCTGTTGCCACGGAGAAGATCGGAAAGATCTCTGTTGGAATGACGATCATCGATGGGAAAATCGTCTACAAGCACTAACATGAAAAATCACTGGCTCGTGGGATTCAGCCTTACCCGAGCAGGGTGGATTTGGTCGTTAGATGCGCCGTTTCATCCCACGATCAGCAGGGCAACGTAGGAACGACATTGAACACTACGAAGACGATTTTGTATTAACTATATTGGAAATTGCGAGTCAGCCCTATGAACGGCACTCATTCTAAAACTATCCCGTTAAATATTCTGATCATTGACGATGAACTGAACATACGCAAAACGCTCAAAGTCTACCTGGAGACGGAAGGCCATCACGTTGTTGCCGTCAGCAATTTCCAGGACGCAGGGCATGAGGCTTCCAGGAGGTCTTTCGACCTGGCTTTTGTGGACCTTCGTCTTGGCGCGGCTGATGGACTTGATCTTATCCCTGTCTTACTTGCCCAAACCCCTTGGATCAAAATAGTCGTCATCACGGCTTACGCTTCTATTGACACGGCGGTGGAGGCCATGCGGCGCGGAGCGACGGACTATATCCCAAAACCCTTTACACCTGCTCAGGTGAAACTCGCCGTCCACAAAGTTTTTGAGATGCAAGCCTTGGAACAAAGAATTGCTTCGCTGCAGGAAGACTTGGGCAGATTAAATCCTGAAGCCGATTTTTCAACCACCAGCCCTGCCATGCAGCGGGTGGTCAACCTGGCGCGACAGGTCGCGGCAACTGACGCAATCATTCTTTTACGCGGAGAGAGTGGGACCGGCAAGACAGTATTGGCCCGTGCGATTCACCACTGGAGCCCTCGAGCCAATAAGCCAATTTGCATCGTTTCATGTCCTGCCTTTTCTCGCGAACTCCTTGAGAGCGAACTATTCGGACACGTGAAGGGGGCCTTTACGGGCGCTATCCGGGATAATCCTGGCCGTATCGCAACCTGTGAAGGCGGGACGCTTTTGCTGGACGAGATCGGAGACTTGCCAACCAACCTGCAACCGAAACTGTTACGCTTTCTTCAGGACAAAGAATATGAAAGGGTAGGAGATTACACCACTCGAAAAGCGGATGTCCGTATTATCGCTGCCACCAACAGAGATCTTGATATAGCAGTCAAAGAAGGACGGTTCCGGGAAGACCTCTTCTATCGGCTTAATGTAATTCAGATCCAAATCCCTCCCTTACATGAACGGTCCGAAGATATAACCATACTCGCTGAGAGATTGTTGGCATTCTTTGGCCGAGCCAGGCACCATCTCTTTCTCGGTTTCACTCCAGAGGCGCTTCAAGCCCTCAGACAATACCATTGGCCAGGAAACCTCCGAGAGTTGAGAAATGTTGTTGAAAGGGCAGCTATTCTCTGTCAGACTGACCGTGTCGGAATGGAATGTCTTCCTGAAAACCTGCTGCCCAGTGATTCCGGCGCAAGACTCGGCGATCCGGTTTCTTTGGAGAAGATAGAACAAGAACATATCCGGCGGGTGCTGGCTACCACAAAGTCGCTTCAAGAAGCTGCCGATATACTCGGTATCGACCAGGCCACTCTATGGCGCCGCCGCAAGAAGTACGGGATTTGATGCCGGTAGGAAGATAGACAGATAGACTGCACACCAGTTACAACCCTTACTTTCGAAATGCGCTCATCTCGTCTTCGCTTTTTCTCCCACCTTGCAGTTTTCAAGGCTTTTTTGTTCAGTTCTTGAAAATTGCAAGAACCCTTTCCGAACATACCCTTAAAAGTCCTGGAAATACAGGCGCTTAGTTAAGAAACCTTCGGCATGAAGTTTGCTTTAACAATGACAAGAAAGGAGCAAAACAGATGCTGGGGCTTCGGCAGAAGTTATCCCTTGGGTTCGGCGGATTGCTCTTAATCATCTTGATTATAGGCATCCAAAGCATCAGCCATCTTACCCAGTTGGGACAGTCTATCGACGTTATTCTCCGAGAAAACTATCGTAGCGTCATCGCATGTCAGGAGATGAAAGAGTCCCTCGAACGCATGGATAGCGGCGCCCTCTTTGTCCTTCTCGGTGAAAAAGAGAAGGGGACTGAATTAATTCAAAAGAATGAGGCGGCCTTTGAGAAGGCGCTTCAGGCGGAGTTGAATAACATTACTCTGCCTGAAGAGGGAAAGAAAGCCCATCATCTCCAGGATCTTTTCAATCGGTATCAAGCGACCCTTCATGAAATGCAGGGGATGAAATCTTCCACTAACCAACAGCGGGAAGCTTATTTCAGCAAGCTTTTTTCTTTATTCGTACAAATCAAAGAGACCGCTGATGAGATCCTCCAGATGAACCAGAAAAACATGAGCGATGCCAACGACCTGGCGCGACGAAGAGCGGCTTCGGCCAAAAGGCAGATGTACATTCTTGTCTTTGCGGGAATGCTGGTAGCGGTTGGGTTCGTTCTTTTCACAGGAAAATGGATTCTGCGTCCGATTAATCGTCTCATCCGATCCGCAGAGGAAATCAAGCAAGGGAACCTTGAACTTGTGGTCCAAAGCGATTCCCGTGACGAGATTGGCCAGCTTTCCGAAGCATTCAATGAAATGGCCTCCGCTCTTCGCGAAAGCCGCAGGAGCGACCAGACCCGATTAACTCGAATCCAGCGTGCGACGGAGCAGACCTTTAACAGTCTGCCTGATGCGGTTGCCATTGTCGATCCCGGAGGAAAGGTGGATGTTGCAACGGAGACAGCAAGGAATGTTTTTGAACTCAAACCCGGTAAACAGATCCGAGGTCATTCGTCCAGATGGATGGATGAGATTTTCACAGAAGCGCTGAGGACGGGTCGAACGATCCTGCCCAAGGGAGAGCAGAGAGTGATCCAACATTTTGTCAATGGAGAGGAGCATTATTTCCGCCCGGAAGCCATTCCGATTCTTGGGAGGGATATGCAGCCGACAGGCGTTGTTCTTGTTCTGGAGGACGTGACTCAAGAACGGAAGCAGGAGGAACTGAAGCGAGGAGTCATCTCCACCGTTTCTCATCAATTGAAGAGTCCGCTTACATCCATTCGTATGGCAATCTATTTGCTGCTGGAAGAGAAAATAGGAAGTCTTACCCCTAAGCAGACGGAGCTTCTGGTGGCAGCCCGGGAGGATAGCGACAGGTTGCATAGCATCCTCAATAACCTGCTTGATCTCAGCCGAATCGAGTCCGGGAAAGGAGAGATGAATTTCCGAAGAGTCTCTCCCCATTCGATCGTTTTTGAAGCCCTTGAACCTTTTCAGATGGATTTCAAGGACCGGAATGTGACACTTGGGATGGAGCTTCAGGATGATTTGCCCGAAGTTTGGGCTGACCCGGCAAGGATGAACCATGTCTTTGCCAACCTGCTCTCGAACGCCCTCAGATATACTCCGCCCGGAGGAAAAGTAACTGTCCTGGGGAAGGTAGATGAAGAAAGGGTCCAGTTCTCGGTTTCGGACTCGGGAAAGGGTATTCCGAGCCAGTATCTCGCAAAGATTTTTGAGCAGTTTTTCCGCGTACCGGATCAGGGAGCAGAGACCGGCGTAGGGCTTGGGCTTGCTATCGTCAAGGAGATTGTGGAAGCCCATGGAGGGACGGTCAAGGTTGAAAGCCGCCTGGGAGAAGGAAGCACTTTCATTTTCACGTTAAGAAGGGCTGACGCGGGTTCGATGGGGGAGGGTCATTCGTGATGGATCTTGTCTACATCTTAATTTCAATCATTTTCTTTGGGCTGTGTATTCTTTATGTCCGCGGTTGTGAGAGGCTTTAGACCATGAACGACATCATCGGAATCTTCATTGGACTGATATTGATTGGATACCTCCTTTTCACTGTCCTTCGGCCTGAGAAGTTTTGAGAAAAGGTAAGAACAATGGATATTTTCGGATGGATTCAACTCGCCCTTTACGTCTTCATCCTACTCTTATTGACCAAACCGGCAGGCCTTTACCTTGTCCGCGTGCTGGATGCTGAAGGAAAGACCGTTCTCGCTCTCTTATTGAAGCCGGTCGAGAAGCTGTTCTATCGAATGTTGGGTTTGGATCCGAAAAAGGAGCAGGAATGGCAGCAGTACACCGTGTCGATACTTCTATTTAGTCTGGTTGGGCTGCTTTTTACCTATGCGATTCTCCGCCTCCAGCACCTCCTTCCTTTGAACCCACAGGGACTTGGACCGGTCAGCGCAGACCTCGCCTTCAATACGGCCGCAAGCTTCACAACCAACACGAACTGGCAGAATTACGCAGGCGAGTCTACTCTGTCATATTTCTCACAGATGGTTGGCCTTGTTTTTCATAATTTCGTTTCTGCAGCCACGGGCATTGCCATAGCAGCAGCACTGGTGCGCGGCATTGTCCGCAACACTGCCAAAACGATCGGAAACTTCTGGGTCGACTTGATCCGTATTAATCTCTACCTGCTGTTGCCTATCTGTCTGGTTTACGCTCTCTTTCTGATCTCCCAGGGCATGATTCAGAACTTCAAGCCCTACGAGAAGGCGAGACTGATCGAGCCCGCCACCGTCCAGGTGGTCAAAAAGGATGCGACGGGTCTGGAGATCAGGGACGCCCAAGGAAATCCTGTGATGGAAGAACAAAAGGTTGAGATTCAAACCATCCCACAAGGTCCCATGGCCTCCCAGGTTGCGATCAAGATGCTTGGAGTGAATGGTGGCGGTTTTGTCAATGCCAATGCCTCCCATCCCTACGAGAACCCGACGCCTCTGTCCAACTTTATCCAGATGCTTTCCATTTTCCTCATTCCAAGCGGTCTCACCTATTATCTCGGCAGGATGGTCAGGAAACAGAAACATGGCTGGGCCGTCTGGGGAGCAATGGTCATCCTATTCCTTGGTGCTGTCCTGGTCTGCTGGTGGGCCGAGGATGCCGGGAACCCGCGGTTATATGCCCTCGGGGTGGATCCCCTCGCCGGAAATATGGAAGGGAAGGAAGTCCGTTTCGGGATATTCAATTCCGCCCTGTTCGCCACGATCACGACCGATGCTTCTTGCGGGGCAGTGAACTCCATGCATGATTCTTTTACCCCGATGGGCGGACTGATTCCTTTATTTAACATCCAATTGGGCGAAGTCGTTTTCGGGGGTGTCGGTGCCGGGTTGTATGGGATGTTGGTGTTTGTGGTGCTGGCTGTTTTTCTTACCGGGTTAATGGTTGGCCGCACACCCGAATACCTGGGCAAAAAGATAGAATCCTATGATGTAAAGGTCAGTGTTCTCGCTGTGATGATACTCATCTTCAGTACCCTTGGCTTTGCTGCGTGGGCTGCAGTAAGCCCATGGGGATTGGCCGGCTTGAAGAATTCCGGACCGCATGGTTTGAGCGAAATCCTCTACGCATACTCATCCGGCGCCGGCAATAATGGCAGCGCTTTCGCCGGTTTGAGTGGAAATACGCCTTGGTACAATACGACTCTTGCGCTGGCCATGCTTTTTGGACGATTCGTCATGATTGTGCCCGTGCTGGCTCTGGCTGGAAACTTGGGGAGGAAAAAGCTGATTCCAGCCACTGGAGGGAGTTTCCCCGTATGGGGCTTGACGTTTACCCTTGTACTGATAGGCACGGTCTTAATCGTGGGAGCGCTCACGTTTCTTCCCGCTCTGGCGCTCGGTCCGGTGGTAGAGCATTTTCTGATGATCGGATCAAACACGCTCTATTAAGGAGTAACGAACTGTGGCTGTAAGAACGCATTCCCTTTTTGATCTTCAAATCATTGGCCAAGCGGTGTTCGATTCCTTCAAGAAACTGAATCCCGTATCGTTATTCAAAAACCCGGTAATATTCGTAACAGAAGTAGGAGCGGCTCTTACGACCCTCGGACTTTTCTTCCGGTCTGGAAAGGAGCCGTTGAGCTTTATCCTGCAGGTAACCCTCTGGCTTTGGTTTACCGTGCTCTTTGCCAATTTTGCTGAAGCCATGGCTGAAGGACGGGGCAAAGCTCAAGCCAAGGCCCTTCGAAAAACGCGCACTCAGACCCTGGCCCATCGATTAAAAACCGATGGCTCAATCGAAAAGATTGAGGCCGAGCGGTTGCGGAAGGGCGAACTCTTCATCGTTTCTGCCGGAGAAATAATCCCGGCTGATGGCGAGATTATTGAGGGTGTGGCGACCGTGGATGAGTCCGCCATCACAGGAGAATCCGCGCCCGTCATTCGGGAGGCGGGAGGCGACCGAAGCGCGGTCACGGGTGGCACTCGGGTTCTATCCGACCGGATCAAGGTTCGCGTCACAGCCAACCCGGGCGAAAGTTTTTTGGATCGGATGATCGCTCTGGTCGAAGGCGCACGGCGCCAGAAGACACCGAACGAGATCGCATTGACCATCCTCCTCTCAGCCCTTACGATGATCTTCCTGGTGGTCATTATGACCCTGAAGCCTTTTGGTCTTTATTCGGGTGTTTCATTTACGATCACCGTACTGATCGCATTGCTTGTCTGCCTGATCCCTACGACCATCGGCGGTCTGCTCAGCGCGATCGGGATTGCGGGAATTGATCGTATGGTCCAGAAGAATGTATTGGCCATAAGCGGCCGCGCGGTGGAGGCAGCCGGGGATGTGGATGTGTTGCTCCTCGATAAAACGGGAACCATCACTCTGGGAGACCGTCAGGCGACTGAGTTTCTTCCGGCACCGGGAGTCCAGGTTGAGGAACTGGCCAATGCTGCACAACTGGCATCCCTGGCTGACGAGACTCCCGAAGGCAGGAGCATTGTCATCCTGGCAAAACAATATGGTTTACGAGGTCGCTCCATCTCTGAAACGCCCAATGCAAAGTTCATTTCGTTCTCAGCACAGACAAGGATGAGTGGCGTGGATCTCGATGGCAGACAGATTCGGAAGGGCGCCCCTGACGCAATTAAGGCTTTTACGGGTAGCAATTACCCTGCAGGGGTTCAGAATGCGGTGGACTCCATTTCTCTTTCAGGGGGAACGCCTTTGCTGGTGGCTGACAGGACAAAAGTCCTGGGTGCTATCCATTTAAAGGATATTGTAAAAGGAGGACTGAAAGATCGCTTTGAGCGATTCAGGGCCATGGGGATCAAGACCGTCATGATCACGGGAGACAATCCGGTGACAGCGGCGGCCATCGCAAAAGAAGCAGGGGTAGACGATTTCATCGCCCAGGCCAAACCGGAGGATAAACTGGCGCGCATCCGAAAAGAACAGGCGGCAGGACACCTGGTAGCCATGACAGGGGACGGCACCAACGATGCTCCTGCCCTGGCCCAGGCGGATGTGGGGGTGGCCATGAACACGGGGACCCAGGCAGCCAAAGAAGCCGGAAACATGGTTGACCTCGATTCGAATCCGACGAAACTGATCGAAGTCGTTGAGATCGGCAAGCAGATGCTGATCACCCGCGGGGCGCTCACCACCTTCAGCATCGCCAACGACGTTGCCAAATATTTCGCTATCATTCCGGCCATGCTGATGAATGTGTTTCCAGTCATCGCTCCCCTCAATATCATGAGGCTTCAGTCGCCGCTGAGTGCAATCCTCAGCGCGGTCATTTTTAATGCTCTTATCATTACCACCCTTGTCCCCCTGGCTTTGCGCGGAGTACGGTTTCGGCCTTTAGGTGCGGCCGTGCTTCTCAGGCGCAACCTTTTGATTTATGGTCTGGGTGGTGTCATCATTCCTTTTCCGGGCATCAAATTGGTCGATCTTATGGTGAATGCGCTTCATCTTGTGTAAGAAAAGGAAGGACGTTCAACGATGAAGGATTTCATCCAGGAACTTTGGATCTCGTTGAGGGTGACGTTAGCGCTGGCTATACTATTGTGCGGCATCTATCCATTGCTTGTCTGGATTGTGGGGCAGGGATTATTTCCGGCCGAGTCCAACGGTTCACTGTTAGTCCATAGAGGCACCCTCGTGGGATCGATCCTCCTCTCTCAGGGGTTTACTGATCCCAAGTATTTTCACCCTCGACCGTCGGCAGCCGGACAGGGTTATGATGCCGCGGGTTCGGGTGGCAGCAATCTTGGGCCCACTTCGAAGAAGCTGGTGGATGAGGTGAGACAACGCGTCGTTGATTACCGGATTGAAAACGGCCTCGGCCCTGATGCCATCGTGCCTGCGGATGCCGTGACTGCTTCGGCGAGCGGCCTTGATCCTCACATCAGTGTGAAGAACGGGTTGCTCCAGGCAAGGCGGGTGGCAAAGGAAAGGAGCCTCACGGTTGAGGTTATAATGAAAAAGATCGATGCCCATACCGAAAACCGGACTTTCGGAATCCTGGGCGAGCCACGTGTCAACGTGTTGATGCTCAACCTGGATCTTGATGGGAAATTATGAACAGCGTTGAAAACAAAGCGGATACCTTCCTCAGGATGATCCGCCGGGCCCAGCGCGGACATCTGAAGGTCTATCTCGGCTACGCAGCAGGCGTCGGAAAGACCTACCAGATGCTTCTCGAGGGCCGTCGACTCAAAGAAGAAGGGATCGATGTCGTCGTGGGACTCGTGGAGACCCATGGCCGAATTGAAACCGAACGGCTCCTCAAAGGCTTGGAAGTGATTCCTCGCAGCCGGCAGGAATACCGGGGCATTACCGTGGAAGAGATGGATGTGGATGCGATTCTGGTCCGGAAACCACAGGTCGCCCTGATTGATGAGCTGGCCCACACCAATGTCCCTGGCAGCCGCAATGATAAACGATATCAAGATGTCCAGGATATCCTCACTGCCGGAATTCACGTCATCACGACATTAAATATTCAACATCTGGAGACCCTCTACGACACAGTTGAAAAGGCAGTGGGGGTCAAGGTTCGAGAACGCCTTCCGGACAGAGTGATGGCAGAGGCTGATCAGATTGTGAACGTTGACGTTTCTACGGAGGATCTGAGAGAACGTTTGAAGGAAGGAAAGGTCTATACTCCAGAACGCATCGAGATTGCTCTCGACCATTTTTTCAAAAGCGCAAACCTTGAAAGGCTGCGCGAACTCACGCTCCGTGAACTTGCTTCCCAGATCGATTTGCGGAGACGTGAAACGGTCGAAGAAGAAGAGGCGGTATCCCCTGATCAGGTCATGGTCTGTCTAAGCTCACGGGGGCCTCACAGCGACCGATTGCTTCGCTATACCTCGCGACTGGCAGGGAGATTGAATCGGAACTGGTATGCGGTCTATGTCCAGACTCCGGCTGAGGAGCCCACGATGATCGATCCCCATACCCAACAGATCCTTTCAAGCACCTTGACCCTCGCTAAGCAGTTGGGGGCGATCGTATTCACTTACAAGGGTGAAGATGTCGTCCGGACCTTACTGCAGTTCGCTAAAGAATATCGGGTTGGACACATTGTGATTGGAAGTCCAAGCTCAAGATCTCTCTGGAAGAAGCTTCGGGGGAAGACGGGGATTGTGGATCGCCTCATCCATGAAGCGAGGGGAGTCACCGTCACGGTTCTCGATACGAGTGAAGGGGAAAAACCCCAAATTCAGACAACCGCTGAGGGGGAAAGAACACCTGCCACAGTAGCGCGAATTTCTGAGACCTCGGGCCGTCCAAACTTATCGCAATTCCTTTCTCCAGAGAGAATTGTTCTATGGGATGAGCCTATAAGAAAGGAGACCGTTCTTAAAAGGCTGGCCGAGACCGTCGAGCAAGGGGTTGGAACCCATGACCCGGCAAAACTTCTGAATGCCATTCTGGAAAGAGAAGAACAAGGTTCTACCTTTTTCAATGAAGGGGCAGCCTTTCCCCATGCGCGGGTTGATGGACTGACCCGGTCCATGGTGAGCCTCGGGTTAACCCGGCAAGGCGTCTCAGACGAACCTACGGAGAAGCCCGTGGAGCTCGTATTCTTAATCCTTTCTCCTGCCGAATACCCCGATGAACAGATCGAGATTCTGGCGCTTGCCAGTCATGCAGCTCAAAGCCGCCATCTTCTTCAAAGCCTCAGATCGGCCCGAACCTCTGAGGAGGCGATGAAGACGATCCGCGATTGGGAGGGTTCCCATGATTCGAAAAAGTCAAATATCTCCTGAGACATCAGATCAGCCTAAGAGAAAAATCTTGCAGCCCTGCTGGGCGGTCTTACGATCCCTGCTTGGACCGTGCCTCCGCTTCATCAAGAACCTTCAAAACCGATCCCACGGGAAATTCCTCGGGCGCGTCTTGCTGGAAAGAATCACCCTGATTGAAAGGAAATCATCCGCTGTCACGGCCCGAAGACCCGGAATCGATGAAGATCCTCTTCTCCTCGCGAGAAAAGCCAAAGAGCTTCCAGCGAAACGTAAACCCATCCTGATCGTGGATGATGAGAGGAATATCCGCCTCACCCTGTCTCAGGCTCTCGAAGTTCTGGATGTAGAAACCGACACCGCCTCAAACGGGGACGAGGCGCTCACGAAGCTGAAAGAGAAGGAGTTCGGCCTCGTTCTTCTGGATCTTCATATGCCCGGGGTCCAGGGGATGGAAGTGCTTCGCCAGGTGCGCGAGATCAGACCCGACATACGAGTCATCATCATCACAGCTTACGGAACCGTTGGACTGGCGGTGGATGCGATGAGGCTCGGCGCGGTCGATTTCGTTCAGAAGCCGTGTATTCCTGATGAAATCCGTGAGATCGTCGCCCGGGTGATGGACCGGGAGAAACTCGACGAACAAAGGGTGATGGATTACGCGTCTTCGATTGAGCTTGCCAAGAAGGCGATCATGGATTTGCATTTCGATGCGGCGGTCGAGCATGTACGGAAGGCGGTGTCCTTCGACCCTGCCAGACCTGAAGCATTTAATCTCCTGGGGGTTCTGGAGGAGCTTCGAGGGAATCGTCTGGAGGCGCAAAAGCACTACCGGGCAGCCCTTTCTCTTGATCCTTCATACGGGGCGGCGCTGGTGAATCTGGAGCGGTCAACGAGCAGTGGGTGGAGACGGTCGGGAGGCATAGACCTCGGCGTGGCTCACCCGGGAGAGAAACCGACAACATAAGAATCCATGAGGCTTGATTTCTTGTGGGGTTTGCGTAACAGGGTCGTCCCTCTCTTTCATGGAGGGGACTCCTTCAGGGCCGAGTTATTTCCAAAGTCTCTCCTGAGTGTTATAAAAGGTCTGTGATACGGATTTGCCTTTTCCTCTTTTCTGTATTATCTGTCTTTCTCCTTGCCCTACAGATTTCGGCACAGGATCTGCCCATCTTTGACGCAATCAACTCCCAAGGGATGTGGCTGAAAAGATTGCCTACCAGAACGCAGTACGTCTCGTGGGGAAGAAATAGTTCCTAACCATGAACCCCAAAGTCGTTTTAGATCAATTTCATCCGCTGGTGGCGAGTTGGTTTGAGGAGCAGGTTGGCCAGCCCACGGATCTCCAGCAGGAGGCCTGGCCCAGAATCGCTTCCGGAGAACATCTGCTCATCACTGCGCCCACCGGAAGCGGAAAGACCCTGGCAGCATTTCTGTGGGCCCTCAATCAATTGATCACCGGCGGATGGCCCACCGGAGTAACAAGCGTTCTCTATATTTCGCCGCTCAGGGCCCTCAACTATGACATCCAGCGCAACCTGCTCAGTCCTCTTGATGAGCTCAGACAGACCTTCGAAAAGGCAGGAGAGCACTTTCCTGCCATCCATGTCCTGACGCGAAGCGGCGACACACCTCCATCCGATCGGCGCCAGATGCTTCGCCACCCACCTGAGATCCTAATCTCCACCCCTGAAAGTCTCAATCTGCTTTTGAGCTCGATGGGGGGGCGTTCGATCCTGAACAACATCTCCACGGTGATCCTGGACGAGATTCATTCGGTTTACGGGACGAAGCGGGGTGTCTACCTGATGACGGCAGTAGACCGGTTAGTGGGCCTTTGCAATGAATTCCAGCGGATCGCCCTCTCTGCAACCATTCAACCGATGGAGAAGGTGGCAGAGTTTGTGGCCGGATTCAGAATGGTCGGAGATCCTGACAATCCTCAGTACACACCCCGGCCTGTTTCCTTGATCCGTTCAGGAGCGAAAAAACAGTACGACCTTTCCGTATACTTTCCTCTCGGAACGCTCCATCAGGAGGAACGGGACTCGGTATGGAATCCGCTGGTCGTAGAATTGAAGAGGATTGTGACCAGAAATCGCTCCACTCTCATCTTCGTCAACAGCAGGCGCCTCTGCGAAATGCTGACTCTCATGATCAATCAAGGTGAAGAGGAACCCATGGCTTATGCCCATCACGGTTCTCTCTCCCTTGAGATCCGGTCCGAGGTTGAACGGAAGCTGAAGGCCGGAGACCTGCGCGCGATCGTGGCGACCAACTCCCTGGAACTGGGAATCGATATCGGCGCCTTGGACGAGGTGGTCCTGGTCCAGTCACCTTTTTCCATCTCATCCTCCATCCAGAGGGTAGGCCGTTCCGGACACAAGGTGAACGAAGTCAGCCGGGGCGCCCTCTTTTCCACCCACTCAATAGATGTTCTTGAAGCCGCGGTTCTTGCACATGCAATCATGACCCATGATATCGAGTCCTCAAAAACAGTCTCCTGCCCCCTCGATGTGCTTGCTCAGGTGATCGTCTCCATGGTCGGGGTTGACACCTGGGATATTGACAGGCTCTATGGGACTTTGAGAGCAAGCTA
>DATIGG010000559.1:0-6385 GCA_035454825.1 Thermodesulfobacteriota bacterium
GACGAAAGCTATTTTCTAACTAATGTCTGATCTCTATAGTCTTACTGTCTGAATCACAGAAGATCTATAACCTATTATCTCTTTCCTGGGGGATTTTTCAAGATTTCCGTTTGTTTTTTTTCCTATCAGAGACCGGACTTCAGATGTCAGGCTTTTCGTTATTTAATGCCAGTGATTAGTGTCAGTGGTCGGTGAAAAGATCTTGCCGACACTAAAAAAACTGACACAGACACTCTTCTTGTATAATTCATGGTCATCTCCGCCTCCAGTTTAATGCCTGGAGTCCATAGTCTAATGTCTGAATCTCCCAGCAATTTCTCTTGACAAACCTTTACGAAAATTAAAGAATATAAATGCTTTTACCGTATTCTTACCTTCCTTATCCAATAATTTTCGTCTAACCATGATATATTTTTGCCCACTTTCATTCACCGAGGAGAGTGGCCCAGAAGAAAGGAGGTCCATAAGGTATGGGGAAAAAAGAGAAAACAAGCAATCGTAGAGAAAAGAGAATGACAAGGCGAAATTTTATTAAAACGGTTGGATTAGGTTCCCTCGCCCTATCAGGGTTTCATTATAGCCCAACGAAAGCATGGGCCCAGGGAGGCTCAAAATATGTCTGGGGATGTCCCAGCGAGTTTCAGAGCATGGATCCCCACATCATCTATGACGTGACCACGGAGAACCTCCGCCTCAATCTATATGATCACCTCTACCGGTACCTTGATAATCCTCCGAAGATTTATCCCTGGCTTGCCGAGAGTTACACTGTCTCCGATGAGGGCCGGAAATGGACCTTCACCCTGCGGAAGGGAGCAAAGTTTCATACAGGTGATGAAGTGACTGCAGAAGCGGTCAAGTACAGTATGGAGAGGCTTCTTGCCCTGGGGAAAGGGTCTTCTGCCCTCTTCAAACCGATCCTCGATCCAAGCGGCATCAATGTCAAGAGCCGATATGTCGTTGAGTTCAATCTTAAGGAAGCCTATGCCCCCTTCCTCTCCATCATGCCCACCTTTTCCATTGTTAATCCGAAGGGTGTTGAGGGGAAAGCCGGGCCCTGGGGGAGTGAGTGGCTTGCCCAGAACGATGGTGGGTCTGGATCCTATATCCTTGAAAAATTTTCGCCAGGGACAGGATGGACAGCGAAGCGATTCAAGGATCACTGGATGGGCTGGAAGGGGAATTACGTGGAAGAGATCGAATTCCGTGTGATTCACGAGACCGCTTCAAGGGTGATGGCCATGATCAAGGGCGACATTCACGGCTGCGATGGGTATCTCCCTGCTGACCAGATTGAAAAGCTTGAGAAAGACCCGAATGTCAAGGTCTATGAAGAACAGTCCATGCGCATCTCCCTGATCAGGATGCACAACCAAAGGCCTCCTCTCAATGATGTCCATGTGAGAAGGGCAATCAGCTATGCCTTTGACTATGATTCTTTTATTAAGGATGTGCTTAAAGGTCGGGTTGCAAGGAATCCCGGTCCTATCCCGAATAACATGTGGGGAGCGCCTAAAGATCTCCAGGGTTATAGCTTCGATTTGAAAAAAGCGAAGGATGAGCTCCAAAAGGCTTCCGTGAAGATCGACCGGGCTCTGACGATCAATCCCATGACAGGCTATGCCCAGACGGATGACATTGCCTTGATTCTCCAATCGGGGCTCCAGCAGATCGGGATCAAGGCAAACATCGTTCGCGAGACCTGGCCCAACCTTTCCTCCCGTGGAAAGGACATGAACACCTCTCCTGACATGTGGATCCACTGGATCAGCACCTACTATGCAGACCCTGAAAACTGGATCGGTGAAACATACAGCTCCAGCCGGTGGGGCGCCTGGAAGGCTTCGTCCTGGTACAAGAACCCTGAAGTGGACGAGCTGTTGAAGAGGGCGAGAACCTCTCCGGATCAGGAGGCCCGGCGTAAGCTCTATGAGCAGGCAAGCCGCATCATTGTCAACGATGCAGCGGACATCTGGATTTACAATACCAAGTGGTATGGCCCAACGCGAAAGGAAGTGAAAGGCATGCGGTTCTGCCCCATTGGGGACGGCCAGGAGTGCCGGTGGCTCTATTTCGGTTAGATTCTTGAGAACAACGTTATTTTTCAATTCAGGGGTGCCTCCTTGGGGAGAATTTTTCCCGAGGAGGCATTTTATTAAATAATTGGTCGTGGCCAGTCGGCCGCCCTCAAACCATTAAAATTCGGGAGTTTGCTGACAC
The DNA here is from genome assembly GCA_035454825.1 of Thermodesulfobacteriota bacterium. Taxonomy (GTDB): domain Bacteria; phylum Desulfobacterota; class BSN033; order BSN033; family UBA1163; genus DATIGG01. Next base: position 2,221 of record DATIGG010000559.1, read on the forward strand.
TGACACTTTATTTTCAATGAGATGAACAGAAGAATTCTTGTCTATATCCTGAAGAGGGTTTTTTACTTTATCCCAACCCTGCTGGGTCTCGTGATTCTCACCTTTTTCATCTCCCGTGTGATCCCGGCTGATCCTGCAGCCCTTGTGGCCGGGGAAACAGCCACACCGGAACATGTCAAAGCCATCCGGTCTCAATACGGTTTTGATCAGCCCCTCTATATCCAGATGGGACTTTATTTGAGCCAGCTTGCCCGGGGGGATCTGGGAAAGAGCCTCTATTCCGGCCGTAAGGTCATGGGAGATCTCATCGATCGATTTCCAGCCACCCTTGAGCTGACCCTTGCGGCCATGCTCATCTCCATTGTCGTGGGCATGCCCCTGGGGATTGTTTCGGCTTTGAAAAGGAATTCTCTTCTTGATCACCTGCTGAGAGGATTTACAGTATCAGGCCTTGCCATTGCCAGTTTTTGGCTGGGAATCATGCTCCAGCTCTTTGTGAGCATGTGGTTGGGGCTAACGCCTCTGGGTGCACGCATCGGGGTTCCTATGCCTAAGGTGATCACAGGTCTCTACATTTTCGACTCGATTATTACGCTCAATGGAACGGCCTTTTGGAGCTCACTCAAACATATCCTTCTCCCTGCCCTGACCCTTTCTTTTTCTGCTTTTGCCACCATTACACGGTTTACCCGGTCCGGTGTTCTCGATGTGATCCAAAAGGATTTCATCCTCTATGAGCGCGCGATGGGACTTCCGCCCAAGCTCATCGTTTATAAATATATCCTTCGAAACGCAATCATTTCGACCATCACCCAGATTGGCCTCCTCTTCGGACTCCTTCTGGCCGGCGCCGTGGTAATCGAAACCGTCTTTGACTGGCCGGGCTTAGGACTCTACGCCTATCAATCTATTGTCCTCTCTGACTACCAGGCCATTCTGGGTGTGACCCTTCTGGCCGGGTTGGTCTATGTGGCGGTTAATTTGATTGTGGATATTGTACTGACATTGATCGATCCCAGGAAGGCAGAGATATGAGCGGACTAAGACTTGCATGGATCAGATTCTCCAGGGACCGGCTAGCCTTCACGGGATTTCTCGTCATTCTTTCTCTCGTTCTGACCGCCATCCTTGCGGGAGTTCTGGCTCCCCATCCAGAGGATACATACAAGATTCATCCGGCATTGCGCCTCAAGCCACCTTCTCTCGCACATGTCCTGGGAACGGATAGCATGGGAAGGGATATTTTAAGCCGGCTCCTGTTCGGGGCGAGGGTCACGCTGGTCATTTCCATCATTGCCGTCGCAACCTCTCTCTTGATCGGGGTTCCCCTTGGGCTCATCGCAGGTTATTTTGAGAACTGGCTGAGCGAGCTCATCATGAGGACCGCCGATATCTTTCTTTCAATCCCCCAGGTCATCCTCGCCATTTTCCTTGCCCAGACCCTTGGGCCGAGCATCCCCAATGTGATCCTGGCCCTTTCGATCACCTATTGGCCCTGGTTCACCCGAATTGTCTTTGCGGAGGCAAGGTCCCTTAAGAAGTCGGTTTTTGTCGAAGCCACGGAGGCACTGGGAGCCAGGCGGATGAGGACCATCGTTCTCCATATTCTTCCAAACATCTCCTCTCCGATTATCGTCCGAAGCTCCATTGGTATGGGATATACCATTCTGACTGCTGCTGTCCTTGGCTTTTTGGGGGTAGGGGCCCAGCCCCCAACTCCTGAATGGGGAGTCACGATTGCGGATTCGAGACAGTATCTCCCTGGGGCGTGGTGGTATGCCACGTTTCCCGGCCTTGCCATCTTTCTTGTTGTCTTAGGGTTCAACATGCTGGGTGACGGGTTAAGGGATATCCTGGATCCCCGAATCCGAAGAGGATTTGACTGAAACCATATCAGATCTCAGATCTCAGATTTCAGATTGAAATAAGGATCTACTCTTGGCCGAAATGAGTTATTCAATAGACCGATCTGCGCTTCTTGAAGTGAGAAATCTGACGGTCCATTTCTACACGGACCGCGGCGTGGTGAAAGCGCTTGATGGCGCTGACCTCCGGATTGGAAAGGGAGAAATCGTTGGATTGATTGGAGAGAGCGGCTGCGGCAAGACAACGATGGCCCGGAGCGTCTTGAGAGTTTTGCCTCCGGGAGGCAGAATCGTTAATGGAACCATTTTGTTTAAGGAAGAAGATTTGCTTGCAATGAAAGAGGAGAAACTCAATACCTCCGTGCGGGGAAAGATGATCACCCTCATTCCACAGGATCCTTTTAATTCCTTTAACCCCGTATTCTCGGTGGGAACCCAGATAAGAGATATTCTTAAGTGGAAGGGAGAAAACAGAGGCAATAGAAAAATCGATGAGGAAAGAATCTGGGAAATGTTGACCGATGTTCAGATTCCCTCTCCTGGGAGCCAATTGAAGAAATATCCTTACCAATTCAGCGGCGGACAGCGGCAGCGACTCATGATTGCCATGGCGCTCTTGCCATCTCCTGATCTGGTGATCGCTGATGAGCCCACCACGGCTCTCGATGTAACCGTGGAAGCCCAGATCCTCCGGCTCATGACGGGACTTGTCCGCGGGAGGGAGATTTCGGTCCTTTTCATTACCCACGATCTCGGTGTGGCCAGTGAGGTTTGCGAAAGAATCGTCGTGATGTACGCAGGTCAGGATATGGAAGATGGTCCGGCAGAGACCCTTTTCTCTGATCCCAGGCACCCCTATACGAGCGAGCTCCTCGAGAGCCTTCCAAATCCTGAAGGATCGATCAGGGATATCCCCGGAGAAGTTCCAAGCCTGATTCATCCACCCGGAGGATGTCGGTTCCATCCACGGTGCTCCTCTGCCACAGAGGCCTGTTCGAAGGAGAGGCCGGAGAAAGTAGAGGTCGCTTCTCAACATTGGGTCCGTTGTTTTCACCCGGTTCCACCCAAATCCCCCCATCGCCACTTTTCTAAAAGGGGATGAGGGAGGGTTAAGGATTTTATGGTCTGAAGATGACCAAGTGGTCACTACCAATTTGGCAAAGGTAAGATGGCAGAACCGATTCTGGAAGTTAGAGATTTAAAAAAATATTTCCATGGGTCTGCGACCTTTTTCAGCAAAAAGACTCAATGGGTGAAGGCCCTCGACGGAATCACCTTTCAGGTTCAAAATGGAGAGACTTTCGGGTTGGTCGGAGAGAGTGGCTGCGGTAAGTCAACACTGGGGAAGACGGTTCTTGGAATCTATAAGCCCACCGAAGGCTCGGTCATCTTCAAGGGAAGAGAGATCAGCCAACTTCCAAAAAAAGAGGCCAAGAAGATCAGAAAGGATATCCAGTATGTCTACCAGGACCCAGGGGCTTCTCTCGACCCTTACTGGAAAGTGAGAAAAATTCTCTCAGAGCCCCTGATTATTCATACCTCCCTTTCGAAAGAGACGATACGGAAGCAGGTTTTGAAGATGCTCGATGACGTTGGACTCCAGGAAGAGCATCTCTCCCTTTATCCCCATGAATTCAGCGGCGGTCAGCAAAGGCGTCTGGGCCTGGCCCGGATTCTCTGTCTCAACCCCAGTCTCGTCATCCTGGACGAGCCAACTTCCGGGCTTGACGTGTCCGTTCAGGCCACCATCCTCAAGCTATTCAAAGAACTGAAGAGCCGATTTGATCTTACCTACATCTTCATCTCGCATAATCTCAGTGTAGTTCGAATGATGTGCGATCGGATGGCCGTGATGTATGCGGGGAAGATCGTTGAGATGGGAGACACCCAGGAGGTCTTTCAAGATCCTATGCATCCCTATACGAAGGTCCTTTTAGCCGCCATTCCGGAAGTAGGGAAGAAACTGGACCAGGAAAAGGATGTTTCCCTGTCCGGTGAACCGCCGAATCCCGAGAATTTTCCCCTGGGTTGCCGCTTCTGGCCACGGTGTGGCTCCAAAATGACAATCTGCGAATCCGTTGAGCCCGACCTTAAATCAGGACTGGACAGGCGCTGGATTGCCTGCCACCTTAATAAACCTTAACGTTGTAAAAATTTTCCCAAACGGACATGGGTGAACCGTTCGGAAAGGCCTCAGGGCGAACCTTTGTTACATAAACCACCTGCGTCTCAGACCCCTGTTGGAGTTCACTTTGGGTGACGTCCTCTCTTTCCCTTAAAATATCAATTTGATCGCCGTC
>DATIGG010000560.1:0-5744 GCA_035454825.1 Thermodesulfobacteriota bacterium
GCTCTTAAAGATGGGGGAATATCTCGAATCGATCGCTCCAAAGTATCGTGACTTTCTGGACACGACCAAGATGGCGGTGATCGATACAAACGTCCTCAAACATCAAATCCCTGGAGGGATGATCTCAAATATGGTGGGCCAGCTCAAGCAGATGAAGGCCCTTCACCGGATCGATGAAGTTTATGCTGAGCTTCCCCAGACAAGAAAGGACCTCGGTTATCCTCCGTTGGTGACACCTACTTCCCAGATCGTCGGGGTCCAAGCTGTGCTCAATGTTATTGCTGGCAGATACAAGATGGTCTCAAACGAGACAGCGGATTATGTCTACGGTCTTTATGGAAGATCACCGGTGCCAATCGCAGATGAGATCAAGAAGGTTGTGCTGAAAGGATATAAGAGGGGAAAGGAGCCCATCACCTGCCGACCTGCAGATTTGATCGAGCCAGAATTAGAGAAGGCAAAAGAGGAAACAAAAGGGCTTGCCAGAGATCTCTGCGATACGCTAATCTATGCCCTTTATCCCAGGACAGGCGTTGAGTTCTTGAAGTGGAAGTACGGAATTGAACCGATGCCAGAGAAAGTGAAACCCAAGACCTTGGACGAAGTCAAGAAAGAGGATGAAGTAATTGCAAAGGCTAAGGCTGATGCCCAGAGAAAAACAGCTTAGAACAAAAGTGCCAGTGTCAGTGTCAGTGTCAGTAAATACCTGAAAATAATTAATTTATTTTGAAAATAGAGATCTCGTCCAACGATCACGGCAACGATACCCGTTTCGTCATTCGGTTACGATATTCGTTTTAAGAATTTCACATAGCCGTCAGAGCCTAAACGATACGGGCTTCGTAGCCGTAACCTTCACTTAAAGCCATTGAAAAATTAAGATAATTGTGTTAACGTTAACGCAAAGTGACTATGGGAAGAAAGACCACTATAAAAGATATCGCAAGAATTGCCAGCGTTTCCCATACCACTGTGTCACGGGCCTTGAATAACCAGTCACGCATCCGAAATGAGACGAAAGAGAAAATCCTATCGATTGCAAAAGAACTAAATTACAGTCCCAACTTCATTGCCAGAAGTCTTGTCATGAAACGGTCCAGAACACTGGGCCTGGTAATTACGACGATTGCAAATCCTTTCTATATAGAACTCGCCCAGGGGATTGAGGCAACGTCCCGCAAACTGGGCTACAATATCATCCTCTGCAGCACCCAATCTGATCTCGAAACAGAAAAACTTTATATTGACATGCTACGCAGTAAGGGAGTGGATGGGATTATCTTTACCTCCGCCCATATGGGTGACCCGAATATCGTCGAGTTGGCCGAAGAGGGATTCCCTATCATGCTGGTCAATCGTAAAACGTACCACCCCGTCGTTAAGGAAAAAGTCGATTATGTCGGCATCGATAACATTCAAGGAGGATTCTGGGCCGTCGAGCACCTGATCAGACTCGGCCATCAGAGGATCGGAATCATCGGCGGTTCTTCTGAATCTTCGGTTGGATTTGAACGACTCGAGGGAGGAAAGAAAGCCCTTGCGATTTACGGTTTGAAGCAGATCGACGATTATTTTCTGGAAGGGGATTTTTTAAAGGAATCGGGGTATCGAGGAGGAATGAAGTTTTCCAAGATGGCAGATCCTCCGACCGCCATCTTTGCTACCAATGACTATATGGCTCTGGGGGCCTATCAAGCGGTCGTGGAAGAAGGATTGAAGGTTCCGGAGGAGATGGCCATCGTCGGATTCAATGATATCGAATTCACAGCCATGAAAGGGGTTGAGCTGACGACCATAGGACAGAAAAAGTATGAGATGGGTACCCTATCCGTAGAGACTCTGGTGGAGAAGATCGAGGGAAGAAAACCTGGTCCATCGAGAGAAATCATCCTAAAACCTGAGCTCATCATTCGAAAGACCTGTGGGTTTTATCCAAAAGGTTATCAAAAGAACGGATTAGAGCAAGGGGTCGATTCGCAGCTCCATTAAGCCCTTAGAATGAAATCGTTTGCGAAATCGAAAATATGTTGGCTACGCAGCAGAAGCACCAAATCACAAGCACCAAATAACAAATAGATTCCAATGGTCCAAATTCCAACAAAAAGGAAGAGCGTTTTGGTCATTTGAAATTGAAATTTGGGATTACGTTGGAAATAACCCCAAAAACGTCCTCGCCCCCGACAGGGGGGAGAGGATAAAGGTGAGGGGGAAACCCCCAATGTCCCACCCTCACCCAGACCCTCTCCCGCCAGCGGGAGAGGGGGACATATTATTTTCATGGTTCGTGCCTGGGCGCTGGAGTGCTTCGGCACGCAAGCGTGGGTGACGAACCTGTCATGTAAAATTAACTTGTGATTTGGAATCTGGAATTTCGACTGTGTAGATAATTGCATGGAAGAGGAGGGGACATTATGGCAAGGAAGAAGATTTCGATCATTGGTGCAGGGTTTGTGGGGGCAACGGCTGCGCATTGGGCCGCTGAAAAGGAGTTAGGAGACGTTGTTTTGGTTGATATCCTTGAAGGGATTCCGCAGGGCAGGGCCCTTGATCTCTTCGAGGCATCGCCCATTGAAGGATTCGATGCAAAGGTCACTGGATCGAATGGATATGAAGAGACCAAAGATTCGGACGTGGTGATCATCACTTCTGGCGTTCCTCGAAAACCCGGAATGAGCAGAGAGGATCTCCTGGAAACGAACAAGAAGATTATCGAAGCCGTTGTGGCCAAAGTGGTAGAGAGGTCTCCCAAGGCCATTTTGATCATTGTAACCAATCCCCTCGATACCATGACCTACCTGGCCGTTAAAAGGAGCCGCTTTCCGAAAGAGAGAGTTATTGGAATGGCAGGGATTCTCGACGTCGCGCGGTTTAAGGCGTTCATTGCAATGGAACTGGGGGTTTCGGTTGAGGATATTCAGGCCCTTATTTTGGGAGGTCATGGGGATGAGATGGTTCCTCTCCCACGGTACACCACGGTGAGCGGCATTCCTCTTTCCCAGCTTTTGGCGAAAGAGAAGATTGAACGGCTCGTCGATCGGACACGCAAAGGGGGTGGAGAAATCGTCAATCTCCTTAAAACAGGGAGTGCCTTTTATGCTCCTTCTGCAGCCGCGATACAGATGACGGAAGCGATCCTTAAAGACAAGAAAAGGATATTGCCCTGCTGTGTTTATCTCGAAGGGGAATACGGACTGAAAGATATCTGCTTTGGGGTTCCGGTCAAGTTGGGAGCCAAGGGCTGCGAATCGATTATCGAGATTGAATTAACAGAGGAAGAGAAGAAATTAGTGGCAAAATCTGCAGAGAGCGTCAAGAAGAGCATCACAGAGATGAAGATTTGATACATGGCAGGAGGAGCGTCCTCTACGGAGACTTGAGGATCGGTCCGTGGGACTCTTTAAGGTTGGAGGCAAAGGATGAAGAATTTGCCTTAAGCGAAGCGGTCCTTCAGCCTTGAGCGAAGCGCTCCTCAATCGAAGGGCTCATACCATCTGTTTCGAGGATAAGAATGCGTGAAATTGATGTCAAGTTAATCGCCGAGAAGGTCAGAAGTCTTTGTATCGAAGCCAATACTGATCTGGAGGATGATGTACTGGAGACCTTTGACCGGGCCATGGAAAAAGAAGAATCATCTTTAGGAATTGAAATCTTGAAGGAACTTAAGGAGAATGCCCGGATTGCGAAGGAAGAGAAGGTCGCTATCTGCCAGGATACGGGTTTTGCCATCGTTTTTGTTGAATTAGGGCAGGACGTCCACCTCGTTGGAGGAGGTCTGAAAGAAGCTATTTTTGAAGGTGTCCGGCAGGGATATCGAGATGGATATCTGAGGAAATCAATCTGCCATCCTTTCACCCGGGTCAATACAGGAGACAATACTCCTGCGATTATTCACACAGAGATCGTTCCTGGAGAAAAGGTCAGGATAACGGTGGCTCCCAAAGGCGGCGGCAGTGAGAATATGAGCCGGGTGACGATGCTCGCGCCTTCTGATGGAGTTGAGGGAATCAAACGGTTCGTCACTCAAAGGGTGAAGGAAGCCGGGTCCAATCCCTGTCCTCCAACCATCATTGGGGTTGGAATTGGAGGAACTTTTGAGCAAGCAGCTCTTCTGGCAAAGAAGAGTTTGCTCAGGTCCCTTGGAAGCAAGAACCCGGACCCAGATCTGGAAAATTTGGAATCAGAGATCCTAACAGAAATAAACAAGCTGGGTATCGGGCCTCAGGGATTGGGAGGACGAACGACTTCCCTGGCGGTCCACATCCTGATGATGCCCTGTCATATTGCAAGCCTTCCCCTGGCAGTCAATATTCAGTGCCATGCACAGAGGCATAAGGAAGTACTGATATAAAATAAGGGCGTAAGGACCGTCCGGGTTTACCGGACTTAAGGACCGGCCTTCGGTCTTGAGGGAAGAAGCAATAGCATTAAGCTCCAGCCTCGAGCGAAGCGATCCTCAAACGAAGTGCTCCTAATGCAGAGGTTTCATGATGCCTATTCGATTAAAGACCCCTCTCAGTGACGGGGATGTTGAAAAGTTAAAAAGCGGTGATCGGGTTCTGATTAATGGAGTTATCTATACAGGAAGAGATGCAGCCCATAAGAGACTCATCGATCTATTGAAAAGTGGAAAAGCCCTTCCTTTTGATGTCAATGGCCAGGTCATTTATTATGTGGGGCCAACACCTGCCAAACCCGGGCAGGTGTTCGGATCAGCCGGCCCTACGACCAGTTACCGAATGGACGCCTATGCGCCAGCTTTGATGGAAAAAGGTTTAAAGGGGATGATTGGAAAGGGGATGCGATCGGAGGCAGTTAAAGAGGCGATGAAGAAATATAAGGCTGTTTACTTTGCCGCCACAGGAGGTGCTGGGGCGCTCTTAGGCAAGCGAGTGAAGAAGGCCGAGATCATCGCATACGAAGATCTCGGACCGGAAGCGATTCGAAGGTTGGAGGTTGAAGACCTTCCCGTGATTGTCGTAAACGATGTCAGGGGAAACGACCTCTATATCGAAGGAGAGAAGAAATTTAAGAGGACTTAGGGACCATGATGCGGGCAAAACCTGGTTCGCTGAAGGCATGGTTCATCCTGCCCCGCTTTCATTTCATTCTTCTGACAGTAATCAACGTTTCCTTAGGGGCAGCCGTTGCCGTTTATCAAGGGTCTTTGATGAACTGGGGGTACTTCATCCTGGCGATGGTGGGTTCCATTCTTGTTCATATGACGGTCAACGTGATTAATGACTATTACGATTATGTGGATGAAATCGATTTGAATACCCAGAGGACTCCCTTTAGCGGGGGGAGTGGCATTCTTCCCTCCCATCTGTTAAGACCGAGACAGGCTTTCTGGTTTGCCACCCTCTGTCTGTTGATCGCCATGGGGATTGGAATCTATTTTGTTCTTGTAAGAGGTTGGCTTCTCCTGCCCCTCCTTCTGATCGCAGGATTCTCAGCCTATTTTTATAATGTGTACCTTTCCAAATGGATGATGGGTGAGCTCTTTGCAGGCCTGAACCTCGGAGCCTTGCTCATCCTGGGGTCTTATTTTGTCCAGGCAGGAAGATACGGCTGGGAAGTGGTCGTTGCCTCCTTAGCACCAAGCATCCTTATCTCCAACCTCCTCTTTCTGAATGAATTTCCGGATGATGAGGCGGATCGAAAGGGAGGGAGAAAGCACCTTGTCATCTCCCTGGGCAGACGGGATTCCAGTTATCTGTTCGTAGCCTTCCTGAGCGCCTCCTATC
>DATIGG010000561.1:0-7056 GCA_035454825.1 Thermodesulfobacteriota bacterium
CCTTCAGAGGTGAAGCCTCCAATAGAGAAACCGGGCATTTCTGAACATGGCCCCGCGCCTATCGCCAATCGCCCTGTACCCGCTCCTCTTGCCCAGCGCCCGGCGGTTCCTCCTGTCATCAGGAAAGTAAAGGAAGGCGACAACCTTTTTAGGCTTACCATGAGCGTTTATGGCCGGGCCGATAACAAACTGGTTGCCTGGGTCCAGCAAAACAACCCCTGGATCAAGGATATCAATATAATTCCAACCGGCAAGGAAATTGTGTTTCCGGAGTATAAAGAAAAGGAGTAGGCCTGTTTCTCGTTTTCAAAGGAGGTCTGAATGAGTTCTCAGAAGTTGTTGACAACGTCCAGAAGCAAGAGGAAAAAGGACTCATCAGGAATTCAAAAGGGATTCTTTTTACTGGAGAAGAGGGAAAATCCGAGATTGAGTGTCGAACTCCCTTTTGGCTACTCCATTGCGGATGTAGAAGAAACCCGGGCGGGGATTTTAGCGGATGCATGTGAAGGAGGCCTCCTTGCCTATCTGCATCGAAAGGTAGATATAGACACCCTATTAAGAATTGAAATTCTTTACGCAAAGGGATATCAATTGGACACGATTAAGGGAATTGCAAAGGTCGTCTGGTCAGATTTGGCCGCCCAGGAGAATTTTGGAGAGCATCGATATGGATTGCAATTTCAATCCTTCCAGGAAGGAGATATCGGCAAGTTACGCACCTTACTCAAAAAAGTGAGCCAGTCTCAAAAAGGGGGAGGGAAATAAGCTCTGACTTCGTCCGCGGTCGGCAGTCAATAGTCCACAGAATAAATCACAGGTCTTCAAGACGAACGTCCAAAAGCAGGCAGCAGCCCCTGCTGTCTCAAGGTTCGGATGGTTTCCAAGCCCTCTTCTCTCGTCGTAAACTCGCCTGCAAGCACGCGGAACCAGGTATGCTGGGGAGAAACTTTGCGCGGAATGATGAGGAAGCTTTTCCCTTTCAGAACGAGGTTCTCCCTAAGAGAGTGAGCAGATTCTTCATCGCTGAATGTCCCCAGATAAATTCCATATCTCTGACCAGCCCGCTGGATGAGCAACAGTTCTTCTGTAATGGTGGGAATTGTAATTTGCTGGTTCACAAAGATGAGGTTCAAATCGGTAATCTGGGGGTTGAATTCCAGGATGAGGTCTAAGAGAGTGGGATTGACACGATTATAATATTGTTGAGCCAGGAAGGAGAGGGTCCAGCCTTTCTTTATGGAAACGATCTGAGTTGGATTCCCTTTCTGGAATAATCTTGCTTCCAAAGAGACAGTCCTTTCAATTTTTTTCTCAGGAAGTTTCACATTCGGATTCCTGTTGAAGAGATAGAACGTCCCCAGGCCCAGGACAGTTAGAATGAGGATGGCAAGAACTGCGTATCGAGGCTGTACCCGGGGCATGCTCATTGCCGGACGAGATACGAGGTGGCCCAGCTCCCCGATAGCTTCTTTAACAATTCCTTCATCAATTCTTCGCGTGGAGGTCGTATACCCCGTCAAAAGGGCGCGGTCACAGAGGATATTGATGACTCGCGGAATTCCACCGGAAAACTTACGAATACGGTCTATGGCTTTGGGAGTAAAAACTTCAGAGCTGCTGCTTCCAGCAACCTTCAGGCGATGGTCGATGTATTTCTCACACTCCTCCTGATCCAGGGGCTTGAGACAGTTACGGATAGCGAGCCTATCCTTGAACGTATGCAAATTCGGAGAATCCAATTTAACTATAAGTTCGGGTTGACCGACAAAGAGAATTTGGGCCATCTTCCCAGCAGGAGACTCCGAGCTGCAGAGCCTGAACAGATCCTCCATCACCCCGATCTCCAGGTCCTGGGCTTCATCGATAATGATCGCCACGGTCTCATCTTTGACCATCCTCTCCTTGAGGTATTGCCTGAAGAGCATCAGAAGAGTTGTCAGATTGTCTTTAAGAACGGGGACCTCAAGCTCGGTCAGGATATTTCTAAGGAGATCCTGGAAGCTCGTCTTAGCATAAAAGACGAAGGCCATCTTTATCTTTTCACTGAGGTCTTTAAGAAGGGCATAAATGAGTGTCGTTTTCCCTGTTCCGACCTCACCCGTTAGGACGGTGATCCCCTTTCTTTCCCTGATCCCAGAGATCATTGAGGACAGAGCATCATAATGACTGATTGCCAGAAAAAGGAATCTGGGATCAGGGGCCAGATTGAAAGGGTTTTCTGAGAAATGGTAAAATTCATTGAGCAGGGGGAATCGTAATTTGCTGACGGAGGGTTGCTGACACAACTCTTCAAGGGATTTTCTCGTCTCTTCCGCAAGCTGAGTGAATTTGATCCCAATCTCAGCCGTACTGTCGGAGGCCCAGACGACTTCTCCTATTCCCTCAAGGACAAGATCATCTTTATTGATTAAAAAATTAACCTCCTCTACTTCTTCGGAGGGCAACGGTGGAAATCCATTTTTTACCTTAATGCCGCTCAAAGAAATATTTTGGACCCATCCCGAAATGCGGTATGGGGTATTAACAGGGTTTACGATTAGAGGAGCTTCGAAGTCCTTTCTTGGATTCTCACGTTTTTCAACTGATTGGAGGCCATTGTCAGTCATTTCAGATTCCTAAAACATAGACAGCATGAAAACTTTGGACGAAGGAAGGAAGTCCACGGGATGAGTCATCTTTCAATATACCTATATCAAGAGATGGTAGCTTTGTCAAACAGATATTTAAACCCAAAGTAACCCCTCACAAGTTGTGAAAATGGGTGGACTGTGCCTCGGCCCACAACGATAGAATCTTCAGGATGCCGATCACCCCAAGCCGGTGAAGAAGAAGTCAAGATACTGGTAGAGAGCATTTGCAGCAATTGGAGTATCCATCGAGTATTGCTCCAGGACCCACAGGGTTGATCCCAGCCCCGTCACATAATGAGGGTCATAGTTGCCCTGGTATTTGTCACACAAACCCTGGATGAGGAAACTGCCTAACTTGTTACGATTTTCTGCAGAGGCTGGCATCTTCCGTAACGCTGCCGTTAAGGGTCTTGCCTTACGCTCTGAAAATGTCTTATAGAACCCGTCGTAGTGGTCCACGACCCCGGCTTCATCCCCTTTCAATGCGACCTCCTCTTCTCTTTTATCTCCCAGGAATTGGATCCACGCATTGACCATCTGTTCGTATTCATCCTGGGCAAAAAACTTGCGGACCCGTCCGATGGCGTATCGGGTGATCGTATGGTGGAGATTGACGAAACCACGGCCACTTGTTGACCGAAGGAGGCTACGGTTGGGGCTCTGCTGCGGATGGGTCGGAGGGATTGTCCTGACGGGTAAAGTCGTGTGGAAGCGACCTCTGCAGAAGTAGTTTGCTAACGCGGATAGAGCAGGCCAAGGATCCTGGTCCGTTCGTTCAAGCATCTCCAAAAGAATGAAGGCTGTACAGGAGACTGAATGGCCTAACGAGTTGTCGAGATAGCCGCTTCCAAGAAGCAACAGGCAACGCGCAAATTCTTCTCCACCCTTCTGATCGAGAAAGGTGGCCATAAGAAGGGCCGCCTTCTCAGGGTCATTCTCTTTAAAAGCTGCTTCAATCTCCTTGAAAGCGACAGGAGAAGTCAGGGCTTTTTCCCTGGGGATCTTGTCCATCTTTGCCCTCCTGGCATACTCTCTCACTTCGAGGGAAACCAGCGCCCCGATCCTATCCGGGGTTAGATAAGGGACGAATTCACGGCAGATCCGGTACATCTTTGGCAAATGAGGATTGATGAAAGGGGGGTTCAGAACCCGCTGCACAACAGGAAAGAGCGACAGGTGAAGCTTCCATGGATCCATCCCTTCTTTCAGTTTTTTCACCAGCAGATCCGATGCTCCCGTCACATCGGAGGCCTCAATCGCATCCACCAGGTCCTTACCCATGGTTCCTCCCCATACTGGTTTGTTACAGATTTTCCATCCTGCCAATGCAGACAGGCTTCCCCCGGTAACAACTCTTAAGAAGTCCCTTCGATTTAGTTGGGGTGGCCTCATATACGTGCCTTTTGGATTACCCTCATGACTCCCTCCAAGAGGTTAAGGTCAGGTTGTGAGACTTACTGGAAGACATCTGCACACCAATCCAACCTAAGGACACTCTATCAAATTCGTATTAGGAAATCAACAGGGAATCTGAGCACAGGAGAATCTATTCCCGCAATTGGAGCTGATACTGTCAAACACACAAGCCACGGGATTGGAAATATTTAAGACGCGCCATCATAGAGATTCTTCGGCTACTGCCTCAGAATGACAATACGACACAGCCTCGAAGGAAGAGGAAATCGCAATGTTCCTTCCCCTTCGCGCTGCGCAGGCGCTCAGTGCCGCGAGCAAGGGAGAGGTCAGAGCCTGCCCCGTACCTGATACGGGGAGGGGGATGGGGCCGGAAAAGAGGACCCATGGGACTCTTTACGAGAATATCACTGATATAACGCCACTGAGAAATGTCCCCGTCTTCTGATCTGTGGGTAACATTTTTGGACATTTGAGAAAATATTTTCCTATATTTGTGATTTTGAAATTGTGAGATATTGTAAAGCTTTGCAATATTGAGTTATTAGAAGAATATTGACGGTTGGCATTGAAATTGCTATATAAACTTAGGTATGTCTGGAATGAAAGACTTATGGGAAAGTATGAAAGAGGATTTCTTTTTAGAGATCGAAAATGACCGCGGACCATCGGCTGTTTCTTTGGAAGAGGAGGAGAGGGAGCCCACCGAACCCAGAGAGAATATCATCCCGAATGAACGGGTAGCCTTCCTCTTGTTCCCGTTCTTTATTGAGATGATCGGTCAATTTATAGATATCCTGGAGACGCACGGAAATCATGCACGCATACTTCAAGAGAAACTGAGCGGCAAAGAATTAGGCGCTTATCTCAGCCGAATGATCACAGAAGATACTAAGAAGGTTGAACTCCTGCAGAAAACCCTCCTCAATTATATTAAAATTAGTAACCCCATTGTAAGAACAAATACGGTAAATGTTCTCCTCGAAGAAGAACTGAAGAAATATCAGGTTGAACTTGAAGGAAGGAAAGTTAAGCTATTTAAATCGCTTGAAAAGGATCTTCCTGAGACTATCGTTCCTGATGAGCAGTTGAATTACATCTTAAGCTGCCTTCTCCAATATGCCGGAGCCTTGATGCATCCCCATGGATATTTTGGATTATTTACGAGATCCCTTATTCTTCAGAAAGAAACGGGGGAAGGTCAGGGATTGGGCAAGAAAGGGGAAAAGTGTGTCGAGATCCTAATGATCTATATGGATTCTAAGAAGCCAACGGATCAAGTTGGGACAGCTTCAGGAACCCCAGCCCGTCAAAAAGAAGGTGTAATGGATCTGATATTGCGGCTGATTGATGAGATTGTTAGGAGAAACCGGGGAATGATGAAATTGGAGGTGGATGAGAAGAAGGCAAAGACAACGATCTCCCTGAGATTTCCCGTAGAGAGAAGAAAGGTCATCTATTATCAGCCAGCAACGGAACTGAATTCAAAGGTGAATCCGCATAGAAATACTTTCGAGAAGCTTTCCTCGCTTGAAAGGATGGAAAAAAGAGGTTAGTCGCGGGCCGCAGGTCTTATTTTAGCTCCGTAACAGGAGACTCCTCTGCCCACAGGTGGTAAACGTAATTGTAAAGCTCTTCGCTCACTGACACCTTGTAGGGAGTGGGGTTGATGTCTCTTAGATGGTCCTCTCTTGTACTGCGCAACTGGTTCAAGACGTAATCTCTGGACTCCTTTAACGGAACTTCCGGGTAAATCCGTTTCCCATCCCAGACGCAGTGATGGAGTGGAATAACTTTGGAGGGAGTGACATACACCCGTTTGATCGGGTCAAACGGGTGATGGCATAATACACGTGTTTCTTGTTCCGGCGGCTGATCCCCCACTCTGATCATCAGGTCCAGCAGACTGTAACCGTCCTCACCGAAAAGACGGTAAGCCTCTTTCTTTCCCGGGATGGTCATTTTGCCTAATTCCTGGGAGAGCTTAATCCGGGGAATTCCCTTTGCTTCAACCAGTTTGTAGACGCATCCCAGGGCGGGCTGGTCATCGCATGTCACAAGATGCGTGCCGATGCCAAAGGTGTCGATTTCATGCCCCTGCTGCCCGAGAGAAATCAAGACACTCTTGTTGATCTCGTTGCTGGCCAGAATCAGACACCTGGAAAGACCAGGGTGGGTCCTGGCAGCCATTTCATTCAACATTTTCCTTGTTCCCCGCGAAAGGTAGGAAAGGTCTCCGGAATCTAACCTCACCCCTATCGGCTTGTAGCCTAATTTGAGAAGCCCGAGCGCCACACAGATAAAGTTAGGAACACCTGATTTCATGGTGTCGTAAGTGTCCACAAGGGCCAGAAACCCTTCGGGAAAAGCCTGGGCATACGCAACAAATGACGCAAGTTCTCCTTCATTCGTATGAAGGAATCCCAACTGTTCTCGGATCTCCAGAATCATCTGAACAAAATCGTGTGCCTTGCCGTCTGTTCCGACAAGAGCAGTATTCTTCAGATTTTCAATGCCTGTGAAAGACTGGACATAAGAGTGCGCATGCGTCCCCTTTATGGGGACACCAAAAAGATAGCCGGCAAGGACATTGCTCGTTCCATCAAAACCGCCCATGTAGCTGTAACGGGAAGCTGAAAGCCCTCCATCTGGACCCTGTGCCCTTCGCAAACCAAATTCGATTAAGCCCTTGTCAAACCCGACCAGTAAACGATATTTCGCCGCGTTGGTGGTCATTAGGCTGGGATAATTGGTCAGCGTGAGGATGGAAGTCTCGAGCATCTGGCCAACCGCTATAGGTCCCTGCACTCTGATTAAAGGCACACGAGGGAAGGCGATCGTTCCTTCTTTGAAGGCGTAGATTTTCATTCTCGAACAGTCCACGCTCTTGAGCCAGTCGAAAAATCCCTTCTCGCATTGGGGCATCTGTTCCTTGAGATAGGCCATGTGATCATTGCTAAAGTGAAAATTCTCGAACAGCCTGAGCTTCTCCTCGAGTCCGGCATAAATTGCG